>QHOM01000072.1 GCA_003218785.1 Verrucomicrobiota bacterium | reverse complement strand
TCGCGTACGGCCGGCTGTAAAGAATCTGCAGCGCTTCGATCTCGATCTTGTGCTTGTCGATGTAATCGCGAAACGAGCGCGTAGTCTGGCGAAGATCGTCCGCTGTCTTTTTATCGGCACCCGCGCAAATCAATCGATCTTTTGAAACGGTGTCGATGGTTTGCTCGGCGACGCGGTGAACTTGAATAATCTTTTGCCGCAGGTCTGGGTTTGCGGCCAAAGGAGCAGTCGCTTCCTTCGCGAGTTTTTCTGCCGCAGATTTCAGATCGGACGCCGCGAGCGGACGCCCCGGCGGTGCGTCCCTACCAGCTTGCGCTTCGATTTTGTCGGGATCGACAGCTTCAAGAAGATTCTTAGCCAGCTGCGAAAGCGATTGGCCGCCTGCTAACTTTTCCACATCAGCGCGCACATCCGGTTCGAGTTGTTTCTCGAGCCGAATGAGCCGCCCAGCGAGTGACGTGAGCGTTTCTGGTTCGCGCACACCAAGCGCCACACCTTCGAGCAATCTCTCGATCGGCACGCTCGGTTTTTGTTCCAATGGACGCGAATCGCTCTTGTCGCGCTCGCACACGCCGACAGCGTCAATGACCACAAAGTGAGTTTTGACTGTGGCGTCCGGTGTCACGGCTTGGAATTCTGTCGGCGACATGACACGAACGCCGCGACCTTTCATTTGCTCGAAGAAGCTTTGCGATTTCACCGAGCGCATGAAGAACACGATTTCGAGCGGTTTCACATCCGTGCCGGTGGCGATCATATCGACAGTCACGGCGATGCGCGGGTCGTGCGAGTTGCGGAACTTCTGAATCAAATCCTTCGGCTTAGCTCCAGTCGTGCGATAGGTGATTTTTTGGCAGAAGTCATTTCCTTTGCCAAACTCTTCGCGAACGATTTGGACGATGTCTTCCGCGTGCGAATCGTCTTTAGCGAAGATGAGCGTCTTCGGCACAGTGGTGCGGCCAGGAAAAATTTCCGTGAAGAGTCGATCGCGAAAAGTGCGAATCACGGTGCGGATTTGATCTGGTGCAACGACCGCTCGATCGAGTTCGCCAGCTTCATATGCGAGGTCGTCACTGAGCTGTTCCCAGCGCACTTTGCGTGTGAGGCGATCGCGCTTGTCCACGTAGAAACCCTTCTCGACTTTGCCGCCGCCCTTCGTGATCTCGGTGTCGATCTTGTAAACGTCGTAGTTCACGTTTACACCGTCAGCGACAGCTTTCTCGTGATTGTATTCCATCACGAGGTTTTGCTTGAAGAAGCCAAACGTTTGTTTGTTTGGCGTTGCGGTTAGCCCAATCAAATACGCATCGAAATATTCGAGGACTTGCCGCCAGAGATTATAGATAGATCGGTGACATTCGTCGGTAATGATGAAGTCGAAGGTTTCAATCGGAACTGCTGGATTATAGACGACTGGCAGCGGCTCTTTGAACAACGCTGCGATTCGCTCGCCGGAAGCTTCGTCTAGCTCAGGATCGAGTTCCTCGCCCTTGAGCATCGAGTAGAGCCGCTGAATCGTTGAAATGCAGACCCGACTGACGAGATCGAGCTTTGAGGACTGAAGATGCTGGATGTTGTAAAGCTCGGTGAACTTCCGGCCGTCGTCGGGCGTAACGAACTGCTGAAATTCTTTCAGCGTTTGGTCGCCGAGATTTCCTCGATCGACGAGAAAGAGAATGCGTCGCGCGCCGGCGAGTTTAATCAGCCGATAAACCAGATTGGCAGCGGTGTATGTCTTGCCGCTGCCAGTCGCCATCTGCACAAGCGAGCGGCGCTTGTTTTCGGCAAGCGATTTTTCAAGATTGTGGATCGCTTCGATCTGCGCAGACCAAAGATTGGTGGTGGGCATCTGATCGGCGGTCAAAAGATCGCGAAGACGATCGCTTAGCTGGCGCTCGGTTTGCGCCCATTCGACGAGCGTTTCCGGTCGATGAAACGCGAAGATATTTCTACTCGTCGGGACTGCGTCGAGGCGATTGGTGAATCGTGTTTCGGTGCCGGTGGATTCGTACGCGAACGGCAGCGGGTCGTGCCACTTCGGATGATTTTCGAGAACGCCTTTTCCGTACTTGCCGGACTGTTCTTCGACACCGATGAGCGTGTAGCCCTCCGGCTTTGCTTCGACGGTCCCGATTATCTTTTCGTCAGCGAAGAGGAGATAATCTGCCTCGCCACTCTTTAGTAAGCCTTCGCGAAGCGCGATTCCGGTCGCTGCGGAAAGATTGATGTTGCTGCGGTTTTGAATGATCCAGCCACACTCAGCCAACAGCTTGTCTATCTTCTCGCGTGCGAGCTCTTCCGGGGACTGCATGGAAGCGCGGAAAATAGCAGAAATTTAGCTGTGTGAGAAGCCGATTCGGGGAGGTAGATAGTTGATGGTTGAGTGTTGAGAGTTAAAAGTTGAGGGTTGGTCAGCCTTCGCGCACAGCTGCGGCGTCACAGGTAGTTGAGAGTTGAGAGTTGAGAAGATTGTCCCAAACGTTCCGAACACGATTCATTTCTTCAGTAGTCAAAACTCCAAGCCGCCGCTCGAGTTTGACTGTAGAAATGGTCTGCACCTGTTGCAGGTGAAACGCGCCGGGTTTTAGGAACGGCTTCGGAACGTTCAATTCCCAGCGGTTGCCGCGCAGTGACGTGGTATGAAGCACGACCGTGACGAGGTCGAGTTCGTCAGCAGCCGGTTCGCCGGTCAGGAGGAGTGCAGGACGGACCTTGGCGGCCATCCCGAAATCGATCATCCAAACTTCACCCGGATTGACGCCGCGCATCTTCGTCCTCCATCCGGTCGAGCATCAGTGCCCCCGCCAGTGCTCCCTGATTGCACAGACTCACGTCGGAGTCTTGATTGGCGATTTCGAGCAGCCCTTGGCGAACAGCTCGGCGTTCAGCTTCGCTCAGCTTCGGAAGTTCCTTGATGATTTCAGATGCGCTCACTGCGAAATTATAGCCTTCGGTCAGCAATTTGTCAGGCGAGAGCCTATCTGAAACTTTTTCGGATGAGAAGCGGGAAGAAAGGATGAAGGACGAAGAATTGCGGACTGCGGAATGCGGAGAGCGGAGCACGATTGCGGAACTCAGATCGCGGATCGCGGAGAGCGAAAAGGTCAGAAGTTGGAGGCTGCGCCTTTTTGCGGAGGACGGGGAGCTGTGAACTCGCGTTATGCTTTAGAATGCTGTAAGTCTCGCTGCGATAGAGAACTTATCTATGGAGATTCACCAGCTGCGTTATTTGGTCGCGGTGGCGGAGGAAGGAACCTTTTCCCGCGCGGCCGCCAAGGTGCGCGTCGCTCAACCTTCGCTCAGCCAACAGATTCGAAAGCTGGAAGCGGAGGTCGGTCAACCGCTATTCGATCGTCTGCCACGTTCAGTCGTCCTGACCGAAGCGGGCCGTTGTTTGATCGATTACGCACGGCAAATTTTGGCTTCGATCGGCGACGCCCGCCGTTGCGTCGACGAATTCAAGAACGAGGTCGCCGGCAGGCTGGCGGTGGGCGCAATTCCCACGATCGCGCCATATGTCCTCCCGGAATTGGTCGGGAAATTCCAAAAACATTATCCAGAAGTGACGCTGGAAATCGTGGAAGACGTGACTGACGGCATCGCTCGGCGGGTGGAAGCTGGAGAGCTCGACGTCGCGTTAGCATCCACTTGCCAGCAAGCTCCAACTCTGCGACGCGAATCTCTGGGCAGCGAACCATTGCTTGCGCTGGTCCCGAAAGGACATCCTCTGGCAAAGAAAACTCTGGTCGCAATGGACGATCTCAAATCGCAAAGGTTTCTGCTCCTCCACGAGATGCATTGCCTGTCGCAACAGGTGAATCACCTGCTCGCGGCCCGTCGTCTTCGGCCGGAGATAGCGCTGGCCGGCAGCCAGCTAGGAACGATCGCTAACATGGTCGCGGCTGCGATCGGCGTCTCAATTGTGCCCCAAATGATGGTGAAACACCAAGCCACCCCCGGATGCGTCAGTGTGCCATTCGCTCCGCCGGTTCCGGAGCGGGAACTGAATCTTCTTTACAACCCGCTTCGGTTTCAGAGCAAAGCGGCCGCAGCGTTCCGTCAGGAAGCTGCGGCCGCCTTTTCATGTCAAGATTCGTCGATCGCTCCCAACGCGAAGTAGTAAGCTTTCTATCTCAGCGTCTCTAGCGCCGCCGCCACCAATAGCATCGGCCAGACAGCGAGGATCAGGATCACTCCAAAGAGGGCGAGCTCAGGGAAATAATGGGGTCGTGCCCTGTGCACGTATCGTTCCTCAAGGAACCGTAAAATGCGTAACCGCATCGGCATAGTAGTTTTCATATAATCGTACCTCCTATTATCGTTGTTCTTTGTTGGTTGATGAAAAAGTGAATCAACAGGCCCAGGTTCACGACGGTCCCGCTTAGCGAGACCGAGAATATCGAAGTTCAGAACGACGCGTTGTAGATGACCCAGAACTTTGCCGAGCGGGACCCGGCCGATTACGTTCCAGGACCGTCGCCGCCCTTGATAGTTCCCATCCCTAAACCTGAGCCGTTCATACGGTCAACAACTGGCCACAGCCCGGACGCTCGTTGAAATACTTTCTGCGTCTAGACGCGATAGGATTTTCCTATTGCGGGGAGCCCAATGAGGAATGACAGCCTCCGGCCCAGAGTGGCCTACACTCTGGCGGGAGGACGGACGGTGAGAGGTGAGAGGTCAGAGTGCAGAACAGAAAAGCCACCCTTCATCCCGCAGTAGCGGGATTAACCTCGCGGCTGACACAGCCGCCACTACAGCTCTGCCGCGAGCGGATCGCATGCCAGGGAGCGGCGCAGGCGGGTCCAGCGCGGGGGCATCGAGCGATTTGATCATTCCTCGATTGCGCCGCTTATTTTTCGCAGGTGTTCCCGAAACGTGTAACTGGGATCGGTTGCTCGTTTCTCGAGATACCGCGCAAACTCCAACTGTTCCCGCAGCGAGTGCCCGCTTTTGATCGCCTCCGCCTGATGCCGTTCCCGTTGCCAGATTTCGTGTGCAACGCCAAGCAGTTCGTCGACACGCTCCGCAACGGCAAACAAACAACCATCGTCGTCGGCGAAAACGACATCGTCGGCTTCGACCAGGAAGTTACCAAAGCGTGCGGAACGCAACGCCGAGGAATCACGAGGGTCGAGCCGTCGCGGGCCGGAACGACATGCCCCATAGCTGAAAATGGGCAGACGAATCTGCCGGAGCTCTGGCGTATCGCGATGCACGCCCCAGACTATGATTCCAGCCAAACCGCAGTGTTGAGTCTCGAGCGCAGTTAAATCGCCGATGCAGCCTTCGTCCAAGCGGCCGCCGTTATCGATTATCAGAACTTCGCCCGGTTGCCCCTGCATTGCTTCCAGAAAAACATCGACGCTTCCAAAATGTCCGACCGGTAGCGCTGGGCAGCGAGACGTCGATCGGGCGTCACCGGCCGGATGCCAGGCGGACTGATTCGGAGCGGAATCTTCAAGCGCAGAGCGGCATCGGCGATGAGCGGAGTCGAAAGTTCGGCAAAAGCGCGAGATAGCGATTCCGCTTCGATGCTGCGACCCTGCTCGCATTCGGCTGGCTTTGCAAAAGGGAGGAAGATTGCTGCAGTCTACCCAGCGGCGTCCCCGCGCGCCGTGTTGCGGATTTCTGCAAACTGTCGGAATGACAGATGTGAAGCAATTTCTTGTCGTTGTTCTGGCGGTTTTCACAGCGTTGAGCTGGGTCTGGGCTAACCTGGGCGACAACGGCGACAAAATTGAAGATTCATACGGCCAAATAATCGAGCGACATTTACTCGATGATGGAGCGGTCAGCGTTCTTTACCATAAGGATCGATATTTTTACTTTGTAATTTTCGCCGACCGCCGCAGCGTTTTGGAAAGATATTCTCACGTCAAGGGTACCGATCTTTCCGAAAAAGAGATCACAAGATTCCTAAAGGCGAATGCTGGCGGCGCGACGTGGGCGCCGGACGACAAGTCGAAAGAACGTCGATTCAAACGCAGCGATCACAAGGCTGAGGCAACATACGCGAACATGGCTGGCCGCCCGACCCTGACGGTGCGGGAACTTTACACCGAACGATAACGATTCTTCCTTAGCCGTTGCCTTCCTATGGTCCCTTGGGCGCGGCTTTGTTTCCCGCTTGGATTGCGTCCTGTTCGGTCATGTATTTGCCCTGCCTCGTCGTGCCGTAAAAACGCGAGCCTTCCCTGTGGTAAACATGCGTCTCCGTATTAACCCACACGAGACCGTGGCCCCCGCCCGGTGCGGGTGGGTTGGCCGCTTCCTCGGTCGTGCGCCCTGCAGGCACAGGACTTGCGGCCGGACGCGCTTTTGTCTCAGTTTTTGCTTTTTTGCGAGCGGGTTTTTCTTTGGGCGAAGCCGCTGGCGACCCGCCGGGTGAAGGCGATGCAGCTTTCTCAGCCGGTGAGGGCGATGCAGCGGGCGACTCGGCCGGGCTGGGTGATTGACCTTGCACAATGCAGATCGCGGCAAGTCCGATTACAGAAATGAGGGCAAAAAACTTGGTACTCATAATGTCAGTATAACGAAGCGGCAGGATTGCAGTCAACACATTCCGACGCACAGAGATGCGAAGCCAAAGGGCAGATGACAGAGAACAGAATCAGGGCGCGGTTCGGACCGAGGTCTTTCGCAGCACGAACGCCGCAACGATTCCCACAAGAAAGAAGCCGACGATCTGGATGAACATGTAGCCGGCGGTGTAAACACCAGGGAAGCCATACCAGTTCCAATAAGAAACGTTGGTAGCGATAGCGGCGAGTATTCCGGCAGCCAAAACGAAGCCGACTCGGCCGGCGAAACTCGCGATGCGTGTCTGGGCGAGGAGGAACAGGACCAGGATCGCTTCGAGCAGTTCAGTGCCGAATTCGATTCCGAGCCATTTGCCCAACGTGAACGGGCGCCCGGGCGCATGATACATGAGAATGCCGGAAGGATTCGTCGCCATTTTTTCGCCCATGTGTTTCATCGCTTCGTTCTTTTCCTGTCGGGTTGCGTTCTTGCCGACGCCAGGCGCAGGAAAAATGTAAAGACCGGTCTGTTCGCCGATGTTGTTTTGCATTGCGCCGAGGACGGCTGATTCATTTGGAATTTCGCGGAGGCCAGCTTCGCCCAGAGGCAACGCCATGTGGGCGATCGATGTCCAGATAAACATGACGACTCCCCCTAGAATTCCGGCGAGAAGGATTTTCATAAGTAAGAAGGCTGAAGGATGAAGCAGGAATTTAGAAAAAAAAAATTAAGAATTAGAAAGCGGAAACCGGAACAGGGCAAAGGGCAGACTGGAACGTCCAATCGTTGAATCGTTGAAGCGTTGAAGCGTTGAGAGCGGCCCCCTTCATCTCCAGACACGGGGCTTCCGTCTGTGTCCTACTCCGGCGCGACACGCAGGCGAGCCATGGAAGGCAGGATTGAGAATTGCGGAATGCGGATTGCGGAGTGAAGGAAGCAGCGGAAGTTTTCTTGATGTGCTTCCGTAGGGGAATCATCCTGTGCATTGGTATTGCGTTCGCCGGGTCACGGTTCGCGCAAGCGCAAGAGGCCACGTCCGCAACGCTTCCAGAACAGGCACAGCCGGTGGAAGCAACGCCAACACCCGGTCCGAAAAAGCGAAGGTCAAAACCGAGTCTCGAAATTTCAGCTGAAACGCCAAGTCCAAAGCCCACTCCGGTCGCAGAGCAGACGCCCCCTGCAGAAGAACTGGCAACACCCGCGGCGACGGGAGAAAAGAAAACACGTCCAAGAAGGCGGGCGATTTCCGCGCAACCCAAGGCCCCCGAATTTCCGGCTGTCAGCCTGATGTCGATGTCGGCTGCAAAAGCTATGGCAGTTAGCGCTCCTCTGCCCGAGTATCCCTACCAAGCGATTCGGGCCAATATCACTGGCAGCGGACTTTGCGTTATGCTCGTTGATACCGCGACCGGCAAGGTTACTAGCGCGCTGATGGCGCAAAGCACAGGTAATGCGATTCTCGATAAAGTTACGACCGATACTTTTCTAAGGTGGCGGTTCAAACCCGGAACGGTGTCGCAGGTTCGAGTGCCGATCACGTATGAATGAGATCGTTAAATCGTTGAAGCGGAGGAGGGCGGCGTTCAGTAGATGAATGGCAACAGTCGCCAGCGGGTGCGTTGTTGATAGCAGCGATATTGTTCGCCGAATTGGCGCACCAGAAAATCTTCTTCGGCACGGATGCGCGCGATGATGGGCACGAACATTGCCGCCGTCAAGAGCAGACCGATGATGCTCCGAAACACGAGCGCCCAGCCCGCCATCGCGAGGAGCGCCCCGAGATAGCTGGGGTGCCGGACAAAACGGTAAAAGCCGTTGGTCTTCAGGCGGTGATCGGGTTGAAGCGCGACAAAGATACTGAAGCGATGGCCGAGCTCGAACACGGTAGCAACACGCACGAATCCGCCGATCGCGGTGATGATTAATCCGAGGTAACGGACAGTATTCCCGTCGATGGTCCAGCGGTTGAGACGATCGAGATGTGGCGGCAGCCAAGCGAACGCGACGGCGATGACAATCAAAGGAATAAAAATCCACCGGCTAGATGGATCTTCGCGCTGGCCGATTCCAACACTGCTGCTTCCAGAAAAGCCGAAAGCGATTGCGCCTGTTAGGGTGAGGACGATGAGCCCGACTCGTGCCGGATGCGCGAAGAACGTCGTCCAATTGCCCCAACCCCAAATGACGAGTGCGAGAAACGGCAGCGTGCCGCCGAGTCCAAAAGCGAGGTTTTTCGCGGTCTGATTTGTCATCAACTGACAGCGTGAGCGGGCAAGCGAGATCATCAAAGTACCCGACGCAATCGCAAGCCTCGAAGTGGGTCAGACGGAAAATTGCGCGCGCACCTCTCCGGACACTCGCATTGGCCGGCCGGTTTGAGTATTGACGGGACACCAGAGCGTGCGCGCCTGCGAGAAGAGCTGGCGATCGCTTTTACGCCGGATCTCGGTGAACCGTTCAAACGTGAGGCCGGTGGCTTTTCCGACCCATGTGCGAAGCACGATTTCGTCGCCGAGCGTGGCGGGTGTCTTGTAATCGATTTCGTGGCGCAATACGACCCAACCGATCATCTCCTGCGCTTCGGGACTGGTGATTGCTCGCCAGTGGGCGGTGGCGACATCCTGCACCCAGCGCAGGTAAACGGTGTTGTTGACGTGATTTTGCTCGTCGATGTCGTCAGCTAGAACTGGAACGATCATTTCGAAAGGCGAGGAGGACATCGGAAATTGGCAACTAGAAGTTCTAGAGTACAAAACGCAGCTAGAACACAGGCTCGCTATTTTTTTGCTGGCGTTGGCAGTCGCTGCGGGAGAAGTTTACGGCCGCATGAAAAGCTGCACCAAAATTCTCTTTTCGGTTCTCGCGGCGGTCATTTGCGCCACTGCGTTTGCGGCGGATCAGCCACCATGCAAAAAGAGCGGCAAGAACTGCCCAATGAATAACGGTAAGGCATGCAATTGCGGCACGAGCTGCGACTGCTAATCACAGGGTCAGCGTCCGATTCCGCGATTGCCTGACTTCAACGTTTCGGCGCAAGTTTTGATGGTTGATAGGCAACGTCAATTCGTTATTCGAAAATGGTTTAATCGGAACGAAGTACAGATTCGAAAGTAGGAATTAGAAATCGAGAAGCAGACATCAGCTGATGTAAAAGCGCCTCATCAATTCTTGACGAGCTTCCATCGCTAGTTTCGGGTTGAGGCGGCTGAGCACTTTTTCGCGGCGCTCCGGATCCATCGCCGCCAGGTCGCGCACCAGTTTGTCGCGCGTTTTCCATTTCGCATATCGACTCCAGCCAATGCCGATCGCGAGAAACGCGGAGATTATCCAAACGGTAATGTCACGTTCCGTAATCATAGGACGAGGAAAGTAGAAATTCTAAATTAGAAGATAGTAGTTAGAAGATGGAAATCAGAAGTCACAAGAAAGTATTTCGGATTCCAGCAACCGATAACCTTTGACATCCGGTTGGCTCGAGCGGACGCGGTAGTAGATAAAATAAGGGTCGCACCGCAGCCGTCTGACGTCTTTGTGTTTCCGATAGGGCGTTCCCAGTTCTGGGAACTCCGAGAGCAAGTCGGCGCGATCGATCAGATGCATTGCAAACGCCTTGGCCGTCTCGGGATCATCGGCTCCGATATACCGAACGATGTCTTCGAGCCGCGCGATTGCAGTAGGCGCGAAGATTACTTTGTAAGCCATTGACCCATCATCTCGCGAACGCGCTCGACGGGGACACCGCGGCCGGCATCAAGTTCGGTAGCTGCTTTATCCAGTGAGGCGAGCAAAGCCGCTTCTTCCCTTTCAGACATGAGGGGTTTATCCTGCGATCGGAGCCACGCAGCGAGAGCAGAGCGTTCTTTCGCCGGCAATTTGCCGATCGCGCTTTGTATCTCGGTGATCGTGCTCACGCCAGCATTATCGCAGGCTTCTTGCGCCAGGGCAATCGTGCCGCCGTCGCGGGTTCGCGGGCTACGGCGTGGCGGGCAGACGGTCGCGGCAGTATGGTCACGGAGTATGTATTCAGTTGAGCTTGATCGATCGAAACGTCTCCTGGTGATCAGTGCGGTCCAGCGGGTGACGGCAGAACAGGCGCGGCAGGCCGCGCAGCAGGTGCGCGAGCTATTGGAAAATGTCGGCCCCGGCTTCAGGGTCCTGGCGGATTTTCGCTGGTTGGACGCAATGGACGCTGTGGCGGCGGGTCATGTCGCTCAGATCATGGATGCTCTGGCTGAAAAACAAGTCGCCTCAGTGACGAGAGTGATGCCCGATCCGCACAAAGACATCGGTCTCAATATTCTCTCGCAATTCCATTACGGTCCTGAAATTCAAATCACCACGTTTGAGACGCTGGCTGACGCACTGCAAAGCTTAGTAAAAGAAGACGGAGGGACATCCGAGGAAATGGCGACTCACGATCAATGAGAAAGGGGAAGAAATCAGAGGTCAGAGGGCGGGAGAGGGAAGTGGCAATTTTATTGCTTGCGATCTACTCTGCCGCCGCACATTCTGGAGTCGTTATACATACTATGAAAAAAATTGTTTTGTCCTTAATCACGGCCTTAATCGGCATCGCGTTTGTCGCTTCCTGTACGCAACAACAGGGAACAACGGCAACTTCGGCGACGGCGGCAACCACCAAGGCGTCACCATCGCCGTCACCGCATAAGAAGAGAACCACGGCCAAGAAGAAGGCGCCCGCGACCGAGGCGTCGCCTTCAGAGTCTCCTTCGCCTACGCCGTAGAAGCGAAGTTCGAAGGCAGAAGCCAGAGGGTAGAGGGAGAGAACGGGAGGTCAGGCAAAGTTCGCGATCAATTCGCCGCCCGGTCGGTTGAGCGGCGGCGTTACGGTTGTGCCTTACAGGCTTGGAGGAGTTTTTGCGCCGCCGCTCTTCGCCGATGCATGGCGTCGCAGCCAGATCGCAAGCGAGTGATCAGCGGTCACAGGTGGGAGGTCAGGCCACACATCGGAGTGGAGGTCTTGAGCGGGGCCGTTCTCGCGCTAGAATCTTATCGGAATGTTTGACCTGACCATCGGGTGTCTCAAGTGGGGTGCTGTCGGCTTCGTCGTGGCTTTTACCCTGATGAAGCTGTACGAGGCGAGTCATATTCACGACGATATTCCCAAGCCCGAGTTCAAAATACGGCAGTCTAAGCGCGCGGCGCTCGTGCTATCGACGTTCGCAGGGATGCTTTCTGCCCTGGTCTGGTTACTAGTGCAGAACTGGGGCTAGGGGAGCGAACAAGGGATGAAGGAAGAAACCCTCAGTTCTCCGGCAGGAATGCAATGAGCTCACTGCGATTTTCGTGACAATTCTAAAGCGGTCGAAGGGAGCGTGAGTCCATTTCTTAATTCACCATTTTTCCTTCTGTGTTTCACCCGTCACCCCATGTAGAAGCCACCGTTCACGTTCAAAACGTGGCCGGTGATGTATGAAGCCATTGGTGAAGCGAGAAAAAGCGCTGCACTCACAATCTCGTTGACGTTCCCGAGGCGGCCGAGTGGAATTTGTTTGATGAAGTTCTGAATTGCTTCTTCGGGCACGCCTTTGCCCATCCCGATGTCGATGAAGCCGGGCGCGATAGCGTTCACGGTAATGTCCTGACGCGCAAACTCGCGCGCGGAAACCTTGGTAAGCGCAATGATCGCCGCTTTGCTCGACGAATAATTTGCCTGACCGAAAAGTCCCATTTGCCCGCTGACGGATGACAGATTTACGATGCGGCCACCGTTGCGCAGAATCGCAGCGGCCTTTTGCGTGACGGTGAATGTGCCGGTGAGATTCACTCGCACGACGCTCTCGAATTCTTCCGTCGACATCTTCTTGATCGTGCGGTCGCCGATGATTCCGGAATTGTTCACGAGAATATCGAGACCGCCGCGCTTGTCGCCGATCTCCATCATCATCGATTCGACGTGCTCCGGCTGTGTCACGTCGCACTCGATCACGAGCGGGTCGTTTAATTTTTTCGCAACATTCACTGCGTCAGCTTTGTTCTGGCCTTGCCCGTCAGCGACGTAATTCACAACACAGTGCGCGCCGCGTTTGCCAAACACCTTGATCATCTCCGCGCCGATCCCGCGCGAGCTGCCCGTGACGAGGACGACTTTGCCGGTGAAATCCAACAGATCACTCATAATAGCGGCGAGCGCGAGTACCGGCGTGTGATGAGCGAGATCGGCAGCCCAAACAGAACCATAAGGACAAGCACAGCCGTAAGGATATCCGCGACGGAATGGTGTCTCAATTTCACAGCGGAGAGCGGCAGAACGATGTAATTCATGAAAAGGTAAACAGCGACACCGAACGCCAAGCCGGAAACAACCGCGTGCCGTGTGAGAAATCCGAGTTTTCGGCTGGCTGCGTAAAACACTGAGGGCGCTCCGAATGCGATAACGAAATGCAGTATCAAACCCAACACCGCCGTGGCGAGCCCATCGTTGAAAGATTGCGAGCCGAGCAAACCGCTGGCGATTCCTTGCAAAACTCGAGCCGGCCCAACTCCCTTCGAGCCGACGATGTCGAACGCCGAAGTGATATCTAGCAAACCCGCAATTAGTCCACTCCACGCGATCGCCGGAAAAGCGTGCGAGCGTTCCCGCGAAAATGCTTTGTCCATCCCGTTCATAAAAGCTCTTGCTACTAGGCTAGAATGACGTTGCCCGTCAAATGGTTACCGCTAGACTTTTCGCCTGATGGCCGCGCCGATTCGCATTCTTACTGCTGTTCCGATCTGCGACGGGCACGACAGCGCGATCAATACGATCAATCTGGAATTCATTCGGCACGGGATTGAGGTCATTTATCTCGGTTATCATCGCTCGGTTGGCGACATTGTACGTGCTGCTATCCAGGAAGATGTGCGGGCCATTGGCATTTCCAGTTACAATGGCGGCCACGTTGAGTTCTTCGGGGAAGTTGTCGATCTCTTGCGCAAACGCGGCGCGACCGACATCAAAGTCTTTGGCGGCGGCGGGGGGACCATTACGCATGACGACGCAGAGGCAATGAAACACAGAGGCGTGGATAAGATTTTCTTTGCTGGCACTTCACTTACGGAAATGACCGACTACGTCCGCGAGCGTTACGGCAAACCGCGCAAGCGCGCTGGCACGAAGTCGCCCGACGTTCAGTTAGCATGGAGGCTGACAGAAATCGAGGACGGCACCCGGAGATCAGGGCGCGAAAAAAAACGTCAAACATCAAACATCAAACATCGAACATCCCGCGTGATCGGTTTCACCGGGCCAGGCGGCGCAGGGAAAACGACGTTGATTGATGAGGTGGTCCTGCGTTTTCTGAATCAAAATTCAAAAGGACGGATCGCAATTTTGTCGCACGATCCGAGTGTTATAGGCAAGGGCGCGTTGCTCGGCGATCGAGCAGCGATGATCAACTCGCAGAACGATCGCGTGTTCATGCGCAGCATGGCTACGCGCGGGCAAGCCGGCGGACTTTCGCCCGCGACGCACGATTGCCTCGCGCTGCTCGGGCGATCGAATTTTGACTACGTCATTATCGAGACGGTCGGCACCGGGCAGGAAGCGATGCCATTTCAGAAAAATGGAATTGTCGATCTGACCGTTCTTGTAATGAATCCCGATTATGGCAGCCGGTTGCAATTGCAAAAGATCGTCATGCTCGATCTCGCCGACATCGTGGTGGTGAACAAGAGCGATCTCCAGCGCGCCCGCACCGCGCACGCGGAGATCAAACAACGTCTGGAACAGAATCGGCGCGCGCAGCGGCTCATCGACACCGTCGCAAAACGGCATCGTGATCCTGGCGTGGATCAATTGTTCGACTTAATTTCGTGAGATAAACAGAAACGACGAAATCGGGAAAAGAAGGTAGAAATGAGAAATTAGTGATCGGAGGTAGAGAAAGGACGGAGGCCAATTTATGAGCAAGCTGGGACAAGTCGTTGAAGCGGTTGAGAAATATAACCGGTTCGTTCTCGATCGGGTGAAGCGTGCGCGCACCGACGAACAATTCGGGCGTGAGTTGCTGGGGCGCTGGAACGACATTAAAGCGAAAATTCCAGTCACACGTACACCGACCGGATTGCCGTTGCCGCGTCTTGCGTTGCCGGAGATCGATGAACCGGGCGAGATTGCGCGTTATCTCTTTGGCGAAGGATTACCAGGTGAGTTTCCATTTCTGAACGGCGCGTACCGCGAGATGTATCTGGAGCCGATTCGCGAACTCGAAAGCTTCGAGAAGGATGCTGTAGCGGCGGACGTGTCGCCCGCAAAGAGTTCCAAGCAGCGACCGCCACTACAGCAGGCCGAGGAACCAACGCGTTTGTTCTCCGGTTTGATGCTGGCCGAGGACACCAATGAGCGTTTTCATTATCTCACGCGGCATCAGCGCACGCACCGGCTCAGCACTGCATTCGATGGGCCGACACTTTATGGCATCGACAGCGACGCAGATGGCGTCTTCGGAAAAATCGGGGAGGGCGGCGTGGCGATCGATACGGTCGAGGACATGATGCGGCTTTACGATGGATTTGATCTTGGCTCGCCGAATTTTTCTGCGTCGATGACCATTAGCGGCCCGGCGCCGATCGTCATGGCAATGTACATCGCGGCAGCGAAGCGACGTTTTGGTTGGAAAGTTGTTTCAAAACTGCGCGGCACGATCCAGGCGGACATTTTCAAGGAAGTCCAGGCTCAGAACGAGACCATTTTTCCGATCGAAGCCTCGCTGCGTTTTCTCACCGACATGGTCGAGTTCACCACTCGCGAAATGCCGCGCTGGTATCCGATTTCGATCAGCGGTTACCACATCGGCGAAGCCGGTTCGACGCCGGTGCAGCAGGCCGCTTATACGCTCTCAAACGGATTTGCCTACGCGGAGATGTTCGACGCGCGCGGGATTCCGGTCGATCAATTCGGCCCGCGGCTATCATTCTTTCTCGATTGCGGTCTCGACGCCGAATACATCGCGCTGGCTCGCGTTTCGCGGCGCATCTGGGCGATCGGCATGCGTGACGCATTCGGCGCAGGCCCGCGCGCGCAGCTTTTCAAATTGCACACGCAGACCAGCGGTCGCTCGCTCATCGCGGCTGAATTCAAAAACAATCTTACCCGCACAGCCGCTGAGTTAATGCTCGCTTACATGAACGCCACGAATTCGTGTCACTCAAACAGCGCGGACGAACCATTCACGACGCCGAGCGAAGAATGGATCCGGCTCGCCGCGCACGGGCAAGCGATCCTGCTCGAGGAGTCCGGCGTTTTCAAACACACTATGAACATGTTGAGCGGCTCTCCGGGCATGAAAGCAGTGGAACGCGCGGTGGAGGCGGCGATTCTCGATGAGTTCCGCGAGATCGAGCGGCTCGGTGGTGTCCTTGCGGCGGTGGAAGACCGGTTCCAACGCAGTCAAATCCAGAACGCCGCCCATCGTTATGAGCAACAAATTTACGACGGTACTCGTCCGATCATCGGTCTGAATAAATATCGCAACGGCGAAGGTGACGCGCCGGAAATAAAACTCGCCCGCACGCCACGCGCGAAACAACAACTACAAGTTGACCGCCTTAAGAAGTTCAAAAAGAAAAATGCGGAGAAAGCGAAACGTGCGCTCGATAAACTTGTCGATGTTGTGGAACGCGGCGAAAATTGTTTCCCGGTTTTGCTCGAGGCGGTGGAAGTCGCTTCGTTAGGCCAAATCACCGGTCGCATGCAGGAAGTGGTCGGCAGGTTTCGCCCGATGGTGTAAAAGGAGGTTCCGACGTCAGCCATCTTGGATACGATGGGCTCCCCCACCATCCGCGGCACCGCCACCGGCGCGGCGACTTATCCATGGACCCCGCCCTTCATGGCTCGCAAGGATTAGGAGGGTATGTACTGCAAATTTGTGGATCAATTCATTGAGGCTGTCGATGCGTGTACAGAAGCCGTGGGGCAAGCATGCCGCGCCGCGCTCCGCGCTATTCGCAGATATGATCCCTGTGCGCCACACGGAAGGCTTGATCCATGGCTTTCTTCTGGTGTTGACCTTTGAAGGCAAGGCCCTCGCCGATGGTCAGATGACGCAGGACGCACAGGGCGATCGCGTAACCAACCATCTGATATTTCGTTTCAAAGATGGTTCGATCTATGAGGACACGACCGTATTCTCTCAACGCGGCACATTCCGACTCTTGAGCGACCACCTTATACTCAGAGGTCCGTCGTTCAAGCAACCGGTGGACACTTCGATCAACGCTTCTACAGGTCAAGTTAAGGTCCGTTACACCGAGGACAAGGGCAAAGAGAAAGTCATTGCCCAGCGGATGGAGCTGCCGCCAGACGTCGCCAACGGCTTGCTCTTCACGCTGATGAAGGACGTAAAACCGAGTGCGCCGCGGACGACAGTGTCAATGGTGGCGACCACGCCAAAGCCGCGGCTCGTCAAGCTTGCGATCCTTCCGCAAGGGGAGGAACCGTTCACGATTGGAAGCTTCCATCATAAAGCCATGCACTATCTTGTGAAAGTGGAAATCGGAGGTGTCACCGGCTTCCTGGCGCGTCTGATGGGGAAGCAACCGGCGGACACGCACGTATGGGTCCTCGGCGGCGAGGCCCCGGCCTTCGTCAAGGCAGAGGGCCCACTCTATGTGGGCGGCCCTATCTGGCGAATACAACTGGCAAGTGCCGGACTGTTCTAGAGAGTAGACAAAGGCTGCATCTATGTACGGAAACAAAACCGGCGTTAGCTTGTTTTTAATCGCGAAATTTCTTCGAGCGCTCCAGGATTCTCCAGCGAGGAAGTGTCGCCGAGTTTTTCGCCGATGTAGGCGGCGCGGACAAGACGGCGCATGACCTTCGCATTGCGCGTTTTCGGAATGTCGGCTACGAACAAGACATCGCGCGGCGCGAGGGCCTTGCCGAGTTCGGTCGCGACTTTCTTTTTCAATTCATTCGCAAGATCGATATCTTCGTCCGCGCTCTTTTTCAGAACACAAAAACAAACAAGCGCTTCACCTTTGATTGGATCGGGCACGCCGACTGCGGCCGCTTCGCTAACCTGCGCATGCGCTACGAGAATCGATTCCACTTCCGCGGGGCCGACTCGCTTTCCGGCAACTTTGATCGTGTCGTCGCTGCGCCCGAGAATGTACCAAAGTCCATCATCATCGATCGCGGCCCAGTCGCCGTGTACCCACGTGTCTGGCCAGCGCGACCAGTAAGTCTCGAAGTAACGTTGTCGATCTCTCCAAAATCCGCGTGTCATTCCGATCCACGGTTCTCGAATAACTAGCTCGCCGACTTTACTCCTGACCGATTTGCCATTCTCATCAACCACGTCCGCCGCCATCCCGGGAAGCGGTCCGGAAAACGCACACGGTTTCATCGGCGTGAGCACATTACCCATGACAATGCCGCCGGAAATCTCGGTGCCGCCGGAGTAATTGATGATGGGAAGTTTTCCGCGCCCGACATTTTGAAACAGCCACATCCATGGGTCGGGGTTCCACGGCTCGCCTGTGGAGGCGAATTTGCGCAGCGACGAGAGGTCATGTCGATGGACGATTTCATCGCCGTGACGCCGCAACGCGCGAATCAATGTCGGCGAAATGCCAAGCGCAGTGACCCTGTGATCCGCACACAATTTCCAAACGCGATCCGGTCCTGGAAAATCAGGCGCGCCGTCGTAAAGCATCATGGTCGCGCCGAGCAGCAAGGTGCCGAAAACTTCCCACGGGCCCATCATCCAGCCCATGTCTGTCATCCAGAAAAGTGTTTCGTCGGCGTGGAGATCGAGCCCGTGCCACATGTCTTGCACGGATTTGATAGGAAAGCCGCAATGTGTGTGGACCGCGCCTTTCGGTTTTCCGGTCGTGCCCGATGTATAGATGATCATCATCGGGTCTTCCGCGGAGGTGCGCTCCGTCGCTTGCGTTGTA
>QHOM01000070.1 GCA_003218785.1 Verrucomicrobiota bacterium | reverse complement strand
AAAGCAATTTCGCGAAACACTGAAGGAAATTGAAGAGAGCAAACCTGACGCGGTCGTGTTGATCGACTACCCGGGGTTTAATTTGCGCCTCGCGCGCGCATTGGGGAAGCAATCGCCGCACCAAAAAATAATTTACTATATCAGCCCACAAGTCTGGGCTTGGAATCGTGGCCGCATCGAACAGATGGCGCGCTTCCTCGATCTGGTGCTCTGCATCTTTCCTTTCGAGGCGGACCTCTACAACCAATCCGGCCTGCGCGCAGTATTTGTTGGCCATCCCATGATCGAAAGGCTACGCGCTCAGAAGATCAACATTGAGCGCGATCCGAATTTACTCGGGCTTTTTCCGGGCAGCCGGTTGCGGGAAGTAAGAAAAATTTTTCCCGTTATGCTCGAAAGTGTGCGTCAACTTCAAAAGCAAACCCGGAATATGCGTTTCGAAGTCGCAGCGGCCTCGGCGGAACTTGCTCGAAAAATGACGGAAATGCTCGATCAACGTCCGCCGGATCGACAAGTCATTGAAATTAAGGTCGGCGAGACAGCGGCAATTATGCAGCGCGCATTTGCCGGAATTGTAGCCTCAGGCAGCGCCACGCTTGAGGCTGCTTATTTCCAGTTGCCATTTGTGCTGATTTACAAGGTGGCGTGGCCGACTTATCTGGCGGGGCGACTCGTGGTGAAGGTGAAATATCTTGGCATGCCCAACGTGCTCGCGGATAAAGAAGTGGTTCCCGAGTTCATCCAACATCGGGCAAAACCGAGCAGCATCATTCAAGCCGTGCGACGGTTAATAGAAAACGCACATGCGCGCGAGCGGATGATTTCCGAGTTCGATACAATCGCCGGTAAGCTGGGCGAAAGCGGAGCGAGTGAAAAAGCTGCGCGCGCGATTATCGAAGAGATCCACGCAAAGATCGACATGAAACGAGTTAACTAATCACGCGATGAGAATTTGGGATATTTCACGAACGCTTTCGAACGAGCTGGCGGAATGGCCGGGTGACGGACCGTTTCATTTTCAATTGACAAGAAAAATAGTGGAAGGCCAAAGCGTGAACCTTGGCGCAATCACCACCAGCGTGCACAACGGCACCCACGCCGACGCACGATTTCATTTCGACACAAAGGGCGAATCGATCGAGAAAGCGCCACTTGAGATTTATTTGGGCCGCGCGGTCGTTGTCGATCTTACGGAAGCTTTCTCGCAGTCGAAAGAAAAACACCTGATCACAATCGAAGATTTCCAGCCGCATTCTGAAGAAATCGCGGAGACGTCGCGGGTTCTGGTTAAGACTGGCCGATGGAGCAACTCCGCCGTTTTCCCAAGTCAAATTCCGGTGATCGCAGCGGACGTCCCGGCGTGGCTGCAGAAAAATGGAGTTAAGCTTCTGGGGTTGGATCTGCCGTCCGTGGATGAAATCGATTCGAAATCGTTGCAGAATCATCACGCGCTGGCTGGCGCGTGCGTTGCCATCGTTGAATCGCTCGATTTGAGTGGCGCCGGGCCGGGCATCTATAATTTCGCGGCGTTGCCTCTAAAAATCGCGGGTGGTGATGGGGCGCCGATGCGCGCAGTGCTCTGGCGCGAGTAAATGATTTAAACAGAAGAAAACAAAGTTAACAAAAGCTGCTTTTTGGGAGGTCTCAAAAATCTTCGTTTCCTTCGTTATCTTCTGTAAGACCTGACATAATCTCCTTTCGTGATTGAGGTCAGCCGCGTCCAAACGCTTCTTCGGAACAAATGCATACTGGCGGTAATTGCTGGCCTAACAATTCTGCTGTTCGCAATCGGCAATTTGCCATGGCAGCTCGATGACTACGACCAGGCCAAGCAGGCGTTTACTTCCTTCGAAATGGTCAAGGAGGGACACTGGTTCTATCAGCAGACGCCGCACGATCGCGTCGCGACGAAGCCGCCGTTGGTCGGATGGGTTTCGTCCGGTGTTTTTGCATTAACGAAATCCTGGGATGTAGCATGGCGATTGCCGTCGTTTCTTGCCGCGATTGGCATTATGATATTCTTGTTTCGCGCTGCGACTTCGGTTTACGGTTCAATTGCTGGCTTGATCGCGCTCGCCGCGTTCGGATTGAATCTGCTGAGTCCGCGCATCGCAACGCTCGTCCGCACCGACATGCCGTTGGCGCTCGTAATTTTTCTTATCGGTTTATTGATTTGGCAGAGAATTCAAAGGGAAGAAGCGTGGACACCGCGGGATCGCGTTTGCATCTTTGCGTTGCTCACGGTCGCAATGTTGATCAAGGGACCGATTGTTTATGCGTTTTTGCTGCCTGGCATTGCGCTGTTTGAGTGGAGATGCAGGCGGCATCCGCCTGAGGCGGACCGCTACAGTGCGTGGTCTGGCTGGTGGCCATGGATTGCCTCTCTCGGAGTCTTTCTGCTGTGGGTTGTCGGCGGTGTCATTTTTCAACGTGGCTTTTTCGACGAAGTCGTCATGCGCGAATTTGTCGCGCGCTTTGGCGAAACAATTCATCGACCGCAACCGCTGTATTTTTATCTGCCGCATCTGTTGCACAAATTTGCTCCGTGGAGCGCGTTGATGATCGGGCTCGCAATTGTCGATCTTCATTCGCGCAAGTGGCAGCTGCGCTCGGTTTTTCGCGAGATGTCGCCTGAAACGTTCTGGCTGGTTTGCTGGAGTCTAGGCGGCTTGGTCGCGATGTCGCTGATTCCATCAAAACGCGTAGACCGGATTTTTCCGATTGTCCCGCCACTTTGTTTGCTGCTCGCCGCGCAAGTCAATGGTAGGGTCGGCGCGCTGCGCCGACCGGACGCCGCAGCGCGGCGTCCCTACCTGGCCATTGCGTTGACATTCGCAATCCTCCTTACCGGTGGCTACACAATTTCGAAGGTCATTGCCGGATATCGTGATCATCGCGACGCGCTGGTCGTCTTTGGGAGAGAAGTTCGTCGCGAAGCGGAAAAGCATCATTGGCGATATGAAGTGGTGTCTGCGAAAGATGAAGGGCTATTGCTCTACTTACAGAAAACCCATTTCATCGAGCCAGACCGCGCCCTCGCCGAGTGGAACCGTGGGAATCTCGACGCGCTCGTAGCCTCAACAGAGAAAACGCCCGCGTTGATGCGCGAGCTTCGAGACGCAGCCCTCTCTCAATTCAAATCAAATGAGAGAAAAGCGGAGCAGGGGATCGGTTACGTTTTGATTGCGCGCTAATTTGTCGAGCCGCGATCAATGGCAAGTCTAGGCGGATTGAGTCACCGTTTTCGTCTTCAAATCGACTCGATGAGTCTTTCCGCGCTCGGATGTCACGATGAGCGTGCCATCTCGACTGGAAAAATAATACTGCTAAAGTCAAATTAATCTGCTAAAGTAAAAATACTATGAAAAGAATGCTTCTTGTTGCTGCGTTTTTGATAGGCAGCATGTCTGCAACATTCGCAGCGACTCACCACGTACTAGTCTCCGATTTTCAATTCACTCCTAGCGCGATTAATGCGGTAGTCGGGGATGTGATTGTTTGGAGGTGGCAAAATGGGATGCATACTACCACGTCGACGAGTGTTCCGACGGGGGCAAGGCCATGGGATGCACCTATGAATTCAACCTCTCCAAGATTCCGCTATCGCCTTCGCGTAGCAGGCACATATCAGTATCACTGCAGTATTCACCCTATAATGCAAGGAACTATTACGGTATCTGCTCAGGGGCTTTAGGCGCCCAGCGGGCGTTGGGAAACGCCAGCGCACTGAAATAGGGGCGATACTCGCCTGAGGGCTGACCGCAAAGGTCAAATTGCTGCCGGCAAGATGGGTCGCGCGCTTCAGCTAATCTTCGCCAGCTCGCGGTCGACTCGCGCAGGCGCCGAGTTCGGTTTGCGTCGCAAAACGAAATAAAGGAACCAGACGATAAAGCAATTGACCGCGAGAATGAGCACGGCAGCCAGACTTGGATGATGCCAGATGTGCCGCACCTCAAGCGGAATCAAGGCCGCGGTTGCAAATATCATCAACAATTCCGCCCATCGCTGCTGCATATAGACGCCGATTCCCTCGGTAAAAAGGATTGCCGTATAAAAAAGCGCCAAAAGACCGGTGGCGCGCAACACGCCGCCTGCAAGCACGGCTTGTAGGTTGTTGAGCAGGTAATGGACGGCTTTGCTGTGCTCCATCAGGATCTCGTCCGCGGTCCAGTTCGACAGTGCATCCATCCAGCGGGTCCGCGCGTTTAGGAAAAGCAGCGAAACACCAAGCAGAAGCACTAGGACGCCCTTGCCGATTTTGAAGATCGCGATCAGTTTAAGATAGCGATGGCGCCGCGGCTCCAGCAGAATCGCAGGAACGTGCGCCGGATTACTCATTGCCGAACTCTTCGCCGAAATTTGCTCATTTCGCAATGATCGGCCTTTCCCGGCAGCAAATTTCCAATTTGTTGCCATCGGGGTCCTCAAAGAAAAATCCGTAATAGCCTGGGCTGTAGCCTTCGCAAACTTCCGGACCTTCCAGATTTTGCCCAGCCGCCGCGCGCACGAGTTCCGCGATCTGGTCCACTTCTTCACGCGTCTCTGCCCAGAATGCGATTCGTGTTCCGTTTGGTTGATGATTTTTGTCTTCGGTAAACCCAAAGAATTCCGAGGGCTTGTCGCCGCCAGCGGAATAAAAGGTATGAAAATCT
>QHOM01000069.1 GCA_003218785.1 Verrucomicrobiota bacterium | reverse complement strand
ATACAAGGGCCTGCCTTCGGCTTTGGCCAGCGCAATTGCCCCGCAGAATGGCCAACTGGCAGGGGTTAAGTAAGCCAGTTAAGGAAAACCAGACTTAGCTCAAGGCTGGAACTTCGAGATGCTGCGAGAATATCTGCCGATTCTCCTGCAGGTTGTCGTAGCGATGCTGTTTGCCGGCTCGGCGCTGCTCGTCAGTGTTCTGGTCGGAAAAACCGGAAGACGCACAGCTGCTAAGGATACCGCATACGAATGCGGGATGATCCCGCAGGGTGAACGGCAGCCGCGTTTCAGTGTGAAGTTTTATCTCGTGGCGATGCTCTTCATTCTTTTCGACCTCGAGATCGTCTTCATGTATCCGTGGGCGGTGGTTTACAGAGACGCAATCAAACAGAGTAGCGTGATCTTCTGGAGCATGCTCAGCTTCATCACGATCCTGATGGTGGGCTACGTTTACGCGCTCAAAAAGGGGGCCTTGGACTTTAAGAAATAGGGCGTGTCGAAATTCAAACGAAGACACGATTCAAGACGCTCCACCAGGCATCGGTCGCAAAGACATTTCACGCGGCTTTCCGCGTTCTAACGGTTGGGGCAACGAGAGTTTGTCGATGTTAGCGCCCCAACAAGAGATTTTGTTCTCGTAATTGCCAAGTTCCTTCCGAAGATTTGGTCGCCGAATACAACTGAAGCGCCCCTCCCAAGAGGAAGCGGCCCCGCCGGATGTGACGTGCAATCCATCGAAATTTTAATGGGAAATTGAGTTTGAATGGATAGCCCAGCCACCGATCCATCGCAGCTTTTTCCGCGCCAGTGGCTCCCATCAGCGCAATTCTTAAGAACTTTCCGTCTCATCGGAGCAACGAGTCTTTTTTTGTTTCTCTCGCTCTGGTTCATTTATGGCTTTTTGATCAACTCCGAATAATCTCAAGGCCTTCGGGCTACAGCAAATGGGAGTAGAGGCCATCGGAGAGCGTGGCCATTTTTACCTGGAGGGATCGAAGTCCCCGCAGTTGCAGCCGATCGGCGATACTTTCTCCCATGACGGCCGTATCTATGCCGCGAAGCAACCGGGAACGGGTTTACATCGGCGCCATTTATTTTCCTGCAATTTTTGACTGAGATGAACGGCAGCGGCGGCACTCCAAAACTTCTGCCGCTTACGTTGGCGCTGAGCGTGCTGATCTGGATTATTGCGACGAGCGGTGGTAACCACGTATTGGTCAGAGAGTGGCTCGGGGACGCATACGATTCGCAAGCGGAGCATTTCCTACGGGGCGATGTCGGGGTTGATTTAGGGGCGATCAGCTCTGAAGCAATGATTGTGAACGGCAAAGTGCGCATGTACTTCGGGCCGTTCCCGGCATTCGTGCGAATTCCGCTGAACTTCATCTACCCGCCTGGACGCGGGAGATGGTCTCGCGTTTCTGGTTTTTTGGCCGGAATGATTGCATTGTTCGCTGTCTCAGAATTGATGGCGAGCACCTTGCGCGTGTCTGCTCTTTCGGCGCTGGCGCGCAGATGGGTGGGAAATGCGTTGGTAGTGGGATTCATCCTGGGTTCGCCTATCCTTTTTCTCCTTGGAGATCTCTCCATCTACAATGAAGGGATTGTCTGGGGGCTAGCTTGGTCCCTTGCGGCACTCCTTTTCGCCAGCCGTTTTCAAAATGCAGAAGGCCGCGCTTTGACTTATTCGCTAATCGCGTTCTCTCTCTCTTCGAGCTTCGCTTTGCTTTCGCGGGTCACATTCGGTGCTCCGCTTGTAATCATCGCGCTGCTTCTTGCTCTGCGAATACGGCGTGAGAATCGCTTAGCTAATTTCGCGGCGCTCTTTGTTCCCCTCGCTGCAGGACTTCTATTCTATCTCCTGCTTAACTACGCTAAGTTCGGCAGCTTCACAGGAGCGACCTACGATTTCTATATAAACCCCGTGCACCGAGAGTTCGCCCACAAGCACGGCATCTTCAACGTGAACCGCATTCCGTATAGCTTTTCGGATTATTTCAGCTTAACTCCTCCATCATTCCACCTTCAGCCACCGTTTCTCCGCGTAGATAGACATGTTGTTCCGAGGTCCGCACCTTTCTCGCTGCCACTTAGCGAGGTCTTCTTGTCGGTTCCATGGTGCTCGAGCTGGGTTATTGTGGGGGCGATTATGGGAATGGTATGTCTCGTTCTACCGGATCGAACGGACTACGTTCAGCGTTGGACTGCGCTCGCGCTCTTCGGTCAGTTCGCTTGTATCTTATCGTACTTTGCTTTGGCTCAGCGTTATGCCGCTGACCTCTACCCGTTTCTGATTTTTTGTCTCGTAGTCTTTCTAGGCGCAGGTGGATTCGCTCTGGTTCGCGTGCGTTATTTGTTGATCGGGCTAATCGCTATTTCGATCATCATCAACTCGCTAGCTACGGCCTTCTGGCTAGCATCTGATTCCAACCTTCCGATGGAAACGCGCACCTTTTGGGGTGTAATTGCCGGTAAACAGTCGCGCCCACTCAGATGAGCATGACAACTTCGATTGCGCATTGGATGGAAACCAGGAGCAGAACGGCGAATGGGATTCCCTCTAATCTTCGCGCTATTTTCCCGTCAATGAATAGAAACGCCGCCAGGTAAAATGAGAGCAGAGCAGGCAAAATAAGCCGCGGCGTCCAGTAGCCGAAGAGTTCTCCGCCGTGGACAAAGGGGATTGGCAGAAACATGAGCAAAAAATAGGCCATACCCAGCAGAATTGCGATGTGTTCGCGTTCAAGGTCGTCTTTGACAAGTCGGCGAAAAGCAGACAACAAAAGCCATGCTGTTCCGATCAAGGCTGACACCGTCCAAATTATCCCAAGGGACATTGATGCAGACATGACCGGCGTCTTCCAAGCGCTACGCGTCTTCTGATCGGGAATAAGAACTCTGCCGATATTTTGCGGGACGGAGAGTTCCTGAAACAGATTCATGGTATCCGTGAAAATGCCCATGTGCGACAAACCGAGATAGCTGTACTGGTGTGCCCGGAGAATCTCCCGCTTGAAGTACTCGGGCGCGCGAAAAAGCTGGAGGTCGTTCGCCTTCACAGAAAGAAGGTCTCTGTAGGTCATATCGGGCGGGACGCCTTTGTGCACCCAATGTTTTTCCGTGTTGTAGCCGTGCGCTCGGTTGCTTGCCCAAAAACTATGGATCAACAGCACGGATGGCACGGCCACGCTGAGAACGCAAATCACAAAGAAGTGCGCAATCTTCCATCGACGCTTTGCCCAGAGAAAAAAGAAAACAACGAGCAACGTCGGGATTAGCGCCATGAAACTGTATTTCACCCACACTGCTACTCCTAAGGCTAAACCGAGAAACGCCGCATTTGGAAGAGGCGGCGTTTCGTTGAGCAAAACGCTGTCGAGAACAAAGAGCAGCAAAACAAACAGCGGAACCGTCATCGAATCGGGCCCGAGCGTCGCGGCGTGGATGATTCGCACTGGCAGAAAAATCAGAAATAAGCAAAAGGCTGAATGAATTATTGAGGACGTAAAGCACGGCTGCGTGTAACAAAAAAAATACCATAGCGCGACGAGATTAATCGCTACCTGGAGTATCGACAAGGTGATTGGAAAGTAATTGGTCGACCCGATCAGCAAGAAAAATGGATGACCTAACAAGTAGTAAATCGGTGGATTGGTGGCGGAAAAATCGAAAACTTTCGGCCACTGAATCAGCCGGGACAAATGCGTGTGATAGTCGGGTCCGATATAGCCCCCGCGAAGCACGGCGCGGATTGACAAGACAAACGCGAAGGCTAGTGCAACCGCCCACAGAATGCGCGGCCCACGCGGCTTCATGGATGAATGAGGTTCGTCCAAAGAAATTGATAGGTCGCCGCGGCGTTAATCGCGACCGACACGGCGAGGAGCGCACATTCGATGGCAGAGATTCTCGCGGGGCCGTTCTCCACTAGCAAAAGAAACATCCAAGGCAGCAAAACCATCGCGTAGCGATAAGAGAATTGCCAGCCACCGGGGTTTCCATGACACCAGAGCACGGCCGTTAATAGGCCAATTGCGATCCAGGCCGCGACCTTGAATCTTCCGCCTTCGCGAAAAAGAAGGAAAAGAAATGGACTCGCGAGAAAGATCGAACAGCCGAACGGAAAGAACCGAATGTAAGGAAAATGGGGATAATCATTGAAGCCTTCAAACATACTTTTCTGCATGTTCCAAGGGATGGCGTGGATCGAAAAGAGGCCGCGTTGGTACCAAGGCTCTCGCATGAGATTTGGAACGTGCGCGTATCCGAAATCAAAGATGGAATGGAAGCGCGCGAAGTTGTAGGCGGCCGTCAGCAGCCCAAGAACTACGGGGATAATCAGAAACCAAATAAATCCCGGTAAACTTTTGCGGAGACTAGGCAAAAGATTAGCCAGAGTTGGAAGAGGATTGGCATCGACGGGCGGACGCCACACAAAATAAAGGAAAAACGGCAGCGTGAGCACGAGCTCGGTGCGGTTGCCGACCGCGAGGGCGAAAAAAATTCCGGCCAAAAACGGGCGCGGCCGAACCAGCAGAAAATAGAGCGATGCCACTTCTCCGAGCAGCGCGAAGCCGAGCGCGAGCTGCCAGGCTCCGCCGAATCCCAAGTTGCACCACGACCACGTCCCAAAGATGGGAAAGAGCGCGAGCAAGATTCGTCGGGCGAGCGGCTGGCTGCGAATGTCGGCTAACCGAAAAAAGAAATAAACCGAGCAGGCGACGAGGAGCGTGGCTACCCAATGACCGGAAAAATTGTCGATCCAACCCACCCGCTGCAAAACGGCGACGGGAAGCATGCTCAGCACGGCGCCGAGCGGAAACACCGAGTAAAAACGGCCATCGCGCGGGACCATTTCGTTCAGCCAGGACAGCGGGCGGGTCTCGAGACCGACATGGCCGTGCAACAGCGCGCCGGCGATCCGAAACGTGTAATCAAAATGCTGCTGCATCGGCTTTGTCGAGAAGTAAAAAGCGAGCGCTGCAAACAGCGAGAGGCCGACTGCGACCCAAAAGTCCCGGATCCTCTCCTTCTTCGGTACTTGGGGCGCCATCACCAACCTCACTTATCTAGATTTGGGCAAATTGACCACTTCGAAAAGGTCG
>QHOM01000068.1 GCA_003218785.1 Verrucomicrobiota bacterium | reverse complement strand
CGCTGTCGTTGACCGCAGTTTTCAGAGCGATTTTTGTTGTGGTGACAGCCGTGTCGGCTGCGTGTTTGTGGCGAGCGGGGAAGCGAATGAGTCAACGCTTTCGGAATTTTAGGCGCGAACCGCATTTCCAAGCACAGACCTGCACCCGTCGAGGTGAGTTGTTGGTGCGCGGGATGCAGAGCATATTGGCAAAGTCTATGAAGGATTCTGTCGTCAGAGGATGCCTGCTGCAGCTTCTCTATGAACGTCGAAGCGAACCTTCCATTCCGTTCGGCCAAGGTGAGCAGGCGGTCCCGCCGCCAGGAGGCATTAATCGCCGGGACTGGCTGCGCGCCTTGGCCCAGCTTTCAGAGTATCACCTCATCGACTGGACCCCTCTTGAAGATCAGAGCGGGATGGGCCTGCTGTCCGGCTTTGCTAAGATAAACGACTTCGGGGTCAAAGTGTTCGAAGCTGGTGTCGCGTCCCCGATTTCGATCTCTATCGATAAGAGCCGGCGAAACACCGTTCCCCAGCGGCAACAAACGTCGACCGCACCGAGCACTCCGCAGCAGCAGCAAGTGATTATGGAGGCACTGGAAAAAGTGATCACTGCGATCAATCAAGCCGATGTGTCGGAGCAGGAGAAAAATGAAGCGAAATCTTTGTTGCGAAAACTGCTGGGTAGCAAAGCAGCGGCTAGCGTATTAGGTCCTGGCGCGCATTCCCTCGCCGCGAAGTATTTCGCGGGATAGAGCAGAGAGCGGGCGTCAAAGATTCGTTGGCTCCCTTCCGAGTCTTGGATTCGCACGACAAGAAACGGTTAATCTTTCGGAAAATACGCCCGGGAGCGCACTCACCGACGAGGTAAATTACATCGTCTTCGGACAAGAAAAACAGAAAGACTACGCTATGAGAAAATTACCCCCGACCCTTACGCAAAGCGGACTGCTCGCCGTGTTGCTGCAACGCCAGCGCTACAAAGTAATCCAGTTGGCCCGGCGTCGCGCACAACGTAAGCACGTTCGTGCCGCCCTTTGGAATACCCTCACTTGGCCGTACCGCGCGCTCACGGCGCCAACGCTGGTCGGCGATTCTGCCGAGCCCCTTTGTCGGAACCGTCCCGCTTCACCCTTGAATCTTTCACCAGGCCAATAGCCATGTTTTACCAAATCCACACCTACACCGAGCTCCAGCAACAGATTCACGACGATCTGCGGATCCAACATCCCGAATGGGTCAAGTCCAATGGCGAATGTCCCACGTGCGATTCTTACGAGTCGCGCCTCAGGGAAATGCTCGGCGCTTTAACGCGAACAGGATCCAACGCTACGCGAAGTAAATGACCCGTGGACACATCTACCTTCGTAATTCAGTTAGTCCTTTTAGCTGCTATTGTTCTCGCTCCCTGGTTTTACAGGAGGAGTAAGAGTTAGGTTTTGTTCCGCTCAGGTCTAAAGAACAAGTTACCAGACACACGGCGGTCTGCGACAGGCCCGAAACCAGAAGTCCGAAATCCTTCAGCCATCTATCGTAAGCGGCTTACGCCACTGCAATTCCCCGCGCGGAACGACCTTTTTTTTACCCAGAGCGGGCTTCATCCAGATTCTATCTCCGAGTAAGCCCGGGACACCACCGTGCAAGTCTGGACAGTTGGAGAAGGATTTGGAATTGGAAGTGAGTTCCGTCAGACATGCTGCGCGGCTAATAATTTTCGAGATCATGATCTGGATTGAGTTAAAGCGATCTTGGTGCATTGCGCTCACCGCTTATTGTCAGAGTCGACCCGAATCTTGTGTACGTTGAGGAGCAGGCCCCGTGGAAAGCAAACGCCGGGGCGACCTCACCAGATTGCGATATTAACCACGCAGGCTCGGAAGCCTGCGTGCTGCTCCAGGCAAAAACACCTGTTCCGATAGCGCCTGGCGGCAGTCAACAATCTGACTTGCCATACGCGCCTCCGTCGTTGTATGACGAGTTCCCGATGATCAGGGCGAATTCTCGGGCGCGCTTCACGGCCGCTGATTTCGACTTCATCGTGCGCACGCTTGCGCGCTCGCAAACCGATCAGGTCTCTCTGGTCGATCTTTTGAGCGATCTCGAAACGCGCGATTCCATTCTGGATCATCCGCGATTGGTCGATGCAATTTTGAATAACTGCGGACATCTGCGGATATCGTCTCAGTTTTATTTTTACGTTTTAGCCCGCCACGTTTTGCAGCAGGGCGGAATTGGCGACCGCAAGTTATGCGATTATGTCGCGTCGTTGCTCGAAGCTTTCTCGCGCGCGAACCAATTGCAGATCTCGGAGGAGATTGATCATCGCGTTCAGGAATATATTTCCGATATGCTCATCGCGCTGACTCGCGCGACTCCCGAGCAAGCTTTTTTGCTTCGGGCGCACGTCGGTAATTACTCGCTTTTCATCAGCGGCATTTTTCACGAGAACACACAGCGCCGCAGCTTGCGTGGCGGACCGGATATTAAATTCTACGAGCAGGTCGGCCGGACGAACTATCAACTTGTGGCTTCACACGCCGTCGCCCGCCGCTGCGAATTGGATGACGTTTTCGAAGGATTGGCCGATCGATTTCACGATGTCCGGCTCGCGCTGAATCAACTCTCCGATCGATTGTTAAATCTGGACGATCCGGCAGCTGCCGGACGCTCCTCGCTTTGCTTGTGAACGAGACGCTCTTTAGCCAAATCCAGAGATTGTTTGAGCGAACGTATGCGCAGGTCGGGATCAATCTGGAAGATTGCCTGATCGATCGGACGCGTTGCGCGCAATTATCGATCCTGGCGGGAAAATCCGCCCGAGAATTGAGCGAGCTCGCACGTACATTTCTGCGGCAGGCTGGCGATCAACTTTACGTTGGTATTTATTATTCGCGCTGGCTCATTGAACAGCTCGAACAACACGATCCGCGCGCGGGGTTGGGTGATCGCAATATCCGGTCGCTGATCATGTTCGTGGAAGAAATCAATCATGCGCTGCACGCCGCGCTTCAGTTCAAATGCGGCTCGCGCGAGATCGCTTCTGAAGATTTTGCCCGCAATCTCGAGCTGCAGGCGCAGGTCGATACTTATCTTGTTCTCCTTTTGTTTGTCGCATTTTTTCGAAAAACCCAGCGTGTTTCACGAACTGACCGTCGCTGGCTGCGTTTTCATCTTTTCGTGCGTCAATCTCCGGAGGCGTTTGGCGACAAAAACCTGCGCGGCCGTTATCTCGAGACAAACCAGCTAGCCGTCAGCTACACACATTATCTCGACACACTAAACGGTGTGCGTCGCCTCGATGAAATCCGGCGCTTCCATTCCCTCGATTACGGTGCGAAGAGGGAGCGAATCTTGGCGCTGATGGACGGCAGCGCGAAGTAGGCGAGATCCCCTCATGTGCCGCTACAGCGGCGTCAGTTTTCCAGCGCATCGAGATCAGCGATGTCTTGCGGTCGGCCGACGGCACGCTTGTTTTGTAAGAGAGCATCTTTGCTAAGAATG
>QHOM01000067.1 GCA_003218785.1 Verrucomicrobiota bacterium | reverse complement strand
AAGGTTGGCGAGCGAACGCATCGCACTTAGCTGCAGCGTCTGCTTGCCGCGATTCGGGGAAAACCCGAAGAGCAGGCCCTTAAAATCGGGTTGCTGAAAAGCTTGAAACGCGCGCGCTACTTTCCGCAACCGCTTGGCCATTATGGACTGGCCAAGCCCAATTACCTGCATTTCACGAGTCCGATTCGCCGTTATGCCGATCTAGTGGCCCATCGCGCGTTGGGTAGGGACGCCGCGCTGCGGCGTCCCTACCATCCTGACATGAGCCAGATCGCATCAATCGCAGAGCACATCTCAACAACCGAGCGAATTGCAGCCGATGCGGAAATGGAATCTGCCCAGATGAAGAAGCTCGAGTTTTTCCAACGCCAGCTCGACCAACGCAACCCCCAAATCTTTCGCGCGGCAATTGTCGATGTCCGCAATTACGGGCTCATGGTTGAACTACCGGATGCTCTTATCACGGGTCTCGTCCATGTGTCCTCGCTGGCGGACGATTTTTATTTATTCGAACCGGCTCGACGACAGCTCGTTGGGAGACGATCGCGCAAACGATTCAGGATCGGCGACGAGGTACGCGTCTTTGTTGTGCGGGTCGATGCCTTCAAGCGGCAAGTGGATTTCGCAATTGCTTCGGAAGGACCGATGAAACGAGGCCGCAGTAAGGGATCGTCGATGAAAAGCAAAGCTGCGAGCGTGTAGTCGGCACCTCCCCGTATGCGCAATCTCCGGCCTGAAGTTGGGAGTAGCGCTATGCATTGCTTGTGGTTTTTGCATAAATCACTTGTGTTTTTCGCGCTTATCCCGGCAGAATGTGGGGGTTCGAAAGCACGGCGCATGAGCTCATGAACGAGTCTCCCTTGATCCAAAGCGCCAATGGTAGCGCGATGGCGTTTGCCACCACTCATTGGAGCGTGGTTCTGGACGCGCAAGGTTCAACGCCCGCTGCGCAGCGAGCACTCGAAATACTTTGCCGGACTTATTGGCGACCTCTCTACGGATTTGTCAGACGCCAAGGTATTGAACCAGAGGACTCACGGGATTTGATCCAGGAATTTTTCGCGCGTCTGCTTGAACGAAGAAGTCTGAAGACTGTCCGCCGCGAGAAAGGACGTTTGCGTTCTTATCTGCTTGTATCGCTAAAACATTTCCTGGCCAGCGAGCGGCAACGCGCCGGCGGTGTTAAGCGGTACGAGAGCGGTCCGCATATCCCATTGGAGGAACTGCTCGAGTCGGAGGTCGCCGATTTCGAGCTCGCCGAAACGCTGAGCGCTGATCGGCTTTACGAGCGGCGCTGGGCGTTGGCGGTGCTGGAGCAAGTGCTCGCCCGACTCGAGGCTGAGTACCGAGCCGCGGGCAACGGACCGTTGTTCGATCAGTTGAAAGAATTCCTCGTTGGCGAACGGGGCCGGCCAACACAGGCGGAAATTGCTGCCGAATTGGGCATGACAGAGAATGCGGTGAAGCAGGCATTTCATCGGTTTCGCCAACGGTACCGGGTGCTGTTACGCGAAGAAATCGCCCACACCGTAATAGCGCCAGGCGACGTCGAGGATGAACTGCGTCATTTGATTTCGGTGTTACGTGGGTGAAGACACGAATCACACGAATTGTCACGAATTTTATGAGGCGTGAGTCAATCGTCGGATCCGTTGGTGTGAATTCGTGAAATTCGTGTCTAGAATTTGCGAAAACTGCGGGGAGAAAATCTTCGGAGACGCGCCGAAAGGATTATGTCCGGCTTGCGTGCTCGAGACAGGTCTCGGCCTGCTCGCGGACGAAGCTGTAGCCCCGACTGGTCGGGATGACCCCGGCCGCGTGGAGAAGCTGCCACACGATAGCACCCCAGCGCGTCCGGCAGACGTGCTGATGGACTCTGGGGACTACGAATTGCTGGAGGAAATCGGGCGAGGCGGCCAAGGCGTTGTTTACCGCGCCCGCCAGAAAAGTCTCAACCGAACGGTTGCATTAAAAGTCATCGGCCTTGGCCAGTGGGCCACCAAGGCGCACCTGAAGCGCTTTCGTCTGGAAGCCGAGGCGGCTGCCAGCCTGGATCATCCGTGCATCGTTCCCATTTACGAAGTGGGCGAACGCGAGGGTTCCTGCTATTTCAGCATGAAGTTCATCGACGGCGGACAACTCGATGAAGTGGCAAAGCGCACGCCGATCTCGACTCGAAATGCAGCGGAACTCATCGCCAAGCTGGCGCGCACGGTTCATTATGCGCACGAACACGGCATCCTGCACCGCGACATCAAGCCGGGCAACATTCTCATCGATGCCAAAGGCGAACCGCACCTCACTGATTTCGGGCTGGCCCGCCTAGTCGAAACGGAAAGCACTGTGACTCGCACGATGGAAGTATTGGGAACACCCAGCTACATGGCTCCCGAACAAGCGCAGGGTCAAAACGAGCAGCTCACAAGGGCGACGGATGTGTACGGACTCGGCGCAGTCTTTTATCAGTTGCTCACCGGCCATCCACCTTTTGCCGGAGGAACGACTTACGAAACTGTCCGGTTGGTTGTGGAAACCGAACCGCGGCAACCGCGCCTCTGGAACCCAAAAATCGATCGGGACCTTTCCACAATTTGCCTGAAATGCCTCGAGAAAGATCCCAAGCGTCGTTATGCCTCTGCTCTCGCGCTGGCCGAAGATCTTGAACACTGGTTGCGCCATGAACCGATTCGGGCCCGGCACACTGGGGTCTTCACCCGCGGAAAGAAATGGGTACGACGGAATCCAACAACTGCGCTGCTGTTCGTGTTATCGCTCGCCTTTGCGGCAACCGTGGGCGTGATGATTTGGAAGGGCGAATCACGCCCGATCCGGGCCGGGATTGCGGTGTTACCCTTCCAAAACCTGAGTGCGGAAAAAGAGAATGCGTTTTTTGCCGATGGCGTACAGGACGAAATCTTAACGGACCTGGCCAGGATTGCAGACCTAAAAGTGATCAGCCGCGCCTCGGTGATGCAATATAAAAGCGGGATCGCGCGCAATCTGCGCAAGATCGGCCAGCAACTTGGGGTGGCATATCTGGTGGAAGGAACTGTTCAACGCGCGGGTAATCGCGTCCGTGTCAACGCGGAATTGATCGATGCGCGCAGCGACCGGCATTTATGGGGACAGACTTATGAGCGCGATCTGGCAGACGTGTTTGTAATTGAGAGCGAAATCGCAAAGACGATCGCGAATCAATTGCAGGCTAAACTTTCGTTAGATGAAACGAACGCAATCGAACGTTCCCCGACGAGTGATGTCACCGCGTTCGTTCTCTATAGCCATGCCAAGACGCTTATTCTTTCGACAGGTTTTGACACCGGCTCGCGACAGCATCTGATGCAAGCAATTGAGTTGCTGAATGAGGCTGTAAGGCGCGATCCCGAGTTCCTGCTCGCTTACTGCCAGTTGGCACACGCACACGACCAACTTTATTTTTTTAACATAGATCACACGCCCGCCCGTCTCGGTCTGGCGAATAGCGCGATCCAAACCGCGTTGCGGCTGCGACCAGACGCAGGTGAAGCACATCTCGCCCTGGCGTGGCATCGCTATAACGGTTACCTCGACTACGATAACGCCCGCGCTGAAATCACGGTTGCGCAACGCACGTTACCAAACGAGCCAGGAACCTGGGAGCTGGCTGCATACATTGACAGGCGTCAGGGGCGATGGGAGGAGTCCATGCGAAAACTGCAACGTGCCACGGAGCTCGATCCGCGCAACGCTTTCATCTTTCGACAAATCTCGCAGGAGTATTTGCTGAGGCGACGCTATCCGGAGGCGGCCGCTGTCCTGGATCGGGCGCTCGAGATTGTGCCAAAGGATATCGATACAAGAGTCGGGCGCGCCTTTGTCGATCTCTCGTGGAAAGCCGACACTCGACCGATGCACGCTACGATCCAGTCGATCCTGGCGGAAAATAGCAGCGTGGCAGAGCAGCTAGCCGAGCAGCGGCTAAATCTTGCTCTTTGTGAACGCGACTTAGTTGAGGCCAGTCGGGCGCTTGCAGCCCTTTCCAGCAATAATTTCGGGCTCGGGGTTTCAGACGCAGTACGTTTTAATCGTGCCTTCGGTGAAGGTCTAGTCGCTCGAGTCCGCGGGGACGCCGCTGCGGCACACACTGCCTTCGCCGTCGCGCGGGCACCGCAAGAGGAACTCGTGCGGACGCAACCCGATTATGCTCCGACAATTTGCGTGCTCGGCCTAATTGATGCCGGACTTGGACGAAAGGAGGACGCGCTACGCGAAGGCCGGCGCGCCGTAGAGCTCCTGCCCGTCGCGAAGGAGGCCATCAACGGAACCCACATGATTGAATATTTTGCAATCATCGCTGCCTGGTCCGGCGAGAAAGACCTCGCACTTGAGCAATTGAACATTGCGACCCGGCTTCCGAGCTTAATAAACTATGGTTACTTGCGTCTGCATCCGTTTTGGGATCCGCTGCGCGGTGATCCACGCTTTGAGAAGCTCGTGGCTGAGGCAGCAGCGCCAATTCCGCTTAAGTAGTGTACTGAATTGGTTTCAGAGAAGTAACACGCTGCCTAAATCCGGTGGAGCGAAAATAGAACGGCCCGGGAGGCCGCGACATGGACGGGAAGCTCGGAAGGCTGGGCGGCGAACCGACGACTCCTCTCTGAGCGGATACTCATCCATGCCATCTGCGTAATCCGCGGTTTCTTCAAAGAAATCCAAACTTTCTGCGTAACCTCGGGCCGGATTTTCTCTAGTACATCAGTGAAGGCCAGAAAGGGCTTCTGAGGATAAGAAGCCAAAGAAGGCCAAAACCAAGAGAAGGAGATTAAATTATGAACAAACCAAAGATTAACAAAAAATCGAAAACACGGGATCTCAAACTAAATCGGGACATCAAAGTAAAGGAAGATGTTAAGGGCGGATTCAATCCGCAGCCCGATCCACCCCG
>QHOM01000066.1 GCA_003218785.1 Verrucomicrobiota bacterium | reverse complement strand
AAAAATCCAAATTAGATCGCGCGCTGACTGTCGCGCCAAACAATCTCGAAGTAAAGGCAGAGCGCGCATTCCTGGAATTGGATTGGAAAGCTGATACAGGACCGTTGCATCAATTGATCGATCAAATCCGGGCGACGAATCCGGCTGCTGTGCCGAAGATCGCCGATCGGTGGCTACTCTGCGCACTTGCCGAACGCGATCTCACTGCCGCCAAAGACGCGTTGCTCGCCTCCGGCGAATTCCCGTTAGAGACCGAGAATGTTCATTTCCCGCGTCCTTTCGCTGAAGGCGTTATCGCCCGCATGACAAACGACGAACACGAGGCGCAGTTGGCTTTTACTGCTGCACGCGCGAAGCAGGAGGAAACTGTAAACGCTCAACCAGATTACGCGCCGGGATGGTGCGTGCTGGGTGTAATCGATGCCGCTCTGGGCCGGAAGGAGGAAGCACTGCGAGAAGGCCGCCGCGCGGTTGAGCTTCTTCCCGTGGAAAAGGACTCAATCAATGGCATGCTCATGATCAGGTATTTGGCGATGATTGCTGCGTGGGTTGGCGACAAAGATCTCGCCTGCGAACAGCTTGCCACTGCCGTCCGTTACCCCGCTAGCGGTCTCGAGCTCAGCTATGGCGAATTAAAACTGATGCCGTGGTGGGACCCGTTGCGCGGCGATCCGCGCTTCGAGAAGCTAGTTGAGGAAGCAAAGCAGCCGATTGCGCTGAAGTAACTTCTGGGACGCGCACGCCGCTCGCGTGTTGGTTTCGGGGGCTCGCCGAAACGACTTTTCTAAGACAAGGCAACGAAGGTAGCGAAGGTTCTCGGCTTTCCTTCTGTTTTGTCGATTGGTCTTATCCGTGACATCCGCGTTTCCAAATTTCCCCAATTTTCTCGCGTAACCTCGCGCTGGTTTCCGTTCTGTACGTCAGTGAACGGCCAGAAATGACTTCTCATGACGGGAAGTCACGGAAGGCCAAAACAAGAAAAGGAAATTACAATCATGAATGCACTGACTCAGTTCAAAAAAGTACCAATACTGCCACTTCTCATCGCACCAGCGCTCGTCGCGCTCGCGTCGCCCCCGATCGCGTGCGCGGATGCCGTGACCGACTGGAACCTGATCGCCTCCACCGCGATCGTGACAACTGCGGGGCAGCCGCCGCCAGTATCGGCGCTGAGCTTCGCGATGGTGCAGGGGGCGGTGTATGACGCGGTCAACGCGATCGACCGTGGCCACCAGCCGTACCTCGTCCAGCCTCCTTCAAATCCGACGGACTCGAAAGAGGCCGCCACCGCAACGGCCGCCTTCCGCGTGCTCGTGGGCTTTGATGATCTCCCCGGCCTGTTCCCAGTACAGCAGCCGACGCTGCAGCCGCAGTACGATACGTACATAGCAGGTCTGCCTGATAACCCACCGGGATCGAGAGCTGCTGGAGTCACCATCGGCGAGGCGACAGCCAGGGCAATGCTCACCGCGCGGCTGAACGACGGTCGTTTCGGGCCCTCGCCGACGCCGTACCCGCAAGCCCCAGGCATCTGGCGGCCGACACCGCCTAACTTTCTGAACGACCCCGCGCCGTGGGTCGGGAACGTGCGGCCATTCCTCGTCCCGAGCGCAGAGATGCTCCGCACCGACGGACCGAATGCGCTTACCAGTGCTGCTTACACAGAGGACTTCAACGAGGTGAAGGAGCTTGGCTCACTCTACAGCACGACCCGAACGGCGGACCAAACCGATGCTGCAATCTTTTGGCAAGACCATGCCCACGCGCTTTTTAACCGCATCTTTCGCACGCTGGCCACCAGCCAGGGACTGGACATCGTGAATAGCGCTCGCTTATTCGCGATGGAGAACCTGGCCGCGGCTGATGCCGCGATCGGCTGCTGGAACGACAAGTATTATTGGCAGTTCTGGCGGCCGATAACGGCGATCCGAGAAGCCGACACCGACGGCAACCCGGACACCCAGGCCGACCCAACGTGGTTGCCGCTGTTTGACCCCGCGACGCCAGTCTGCAACCCTCTGTTCCCGCTCTTCACGCCGCCCTTCCCTGACCACCCCTCGGGCCACGCCTGCGCAACTGGTGCTTTCGTCAATACGCTCCAGAACTTCTTCGGCACCGACAAGATTAGCTTCAGTGCGTTCAGCAACAAATCCTGTACGACGCGGAGCTTTGAGCGGTTCTCCGACGCGCTCAAGGAGGTCATCGACGCTCGCGTGTGGGCCGGCATCCACTTCCGCACCGCCGACACGCAGGGAGCCGTGCTCGGCAAGAAGGTCGCCCAGTACCTCAAGAAAAACTACTTCCGGCCAGCTCGCTGCTTTTTAGAAGGACCGCTCCGGCGCGTTTCATTTCATCGAGCTCGCGGTCGATGTCCCCCGGCTCAAGTTCAATTCCGCGGCAACCATCGAGGATGACGTGAGTGTTCAAGCCAAGCTGGCGCAAATGGAGTAAATCGGGCCCAGGTCCCAGCCAGCCGTCACGCTATGGCAAGCGTGACGGCTTTGGTTTTTGTGAGCGGATCATCGAATTTCCTTTTGGAAGACATGCAGGATAAATCGAAAGAGACGTTGCGCATTTTCGTGCTGGCGGACACGCACAATCGCCTGCCGGGAAAGGTGAAGGAAATCGCCAACAACGCAGATGAAATCTGGCATCTTGGTGATGTGTGCGCAGAAGCGATCCTTGACGAGCTACGCGCGGTCGGGCCGCGCGTGACGCTCGTGCGCGGAAACTGCGACAGTAATTTCGAGTGGCCACTGGTTGTCGATCTTGTGCGCAGTGGATTGAAATTCCGCCTTCAACATGCCCCGCCTAGCCAACCGCCCGACGATGCCGATGTTTTGTTGCATGGGCACACGCACGTCCCGCGAAACGAAAGACGCGGGAATGTTTTGTTTCTCAATCCCGGCTGTGTGACGCGGCCGAACCGCGGTTCGCCCCCAAGTGTGGCATGGCTTGAAATTATCGACGAAAGAATTGATTGGAAGGTCGTCCCGCTCCGCTGACGCGGTCTTGCCAAGGTTGTGTCTCGCCCCTGTTTAATCCCCCTCCGAACGATCTGCCTTGATTAAATAATCTGGCACCGCTTTTCTTCACGGGAGATGAGCGCTTCGCTTGATCAGATTTTCGTCAGCGGAAAGCAATGGCTGCTCTCGTGGCTAGCCGGTGCGCCAGAGTGGGTGATCCAGATCGCGTCGAGCTTCATTAACATTTTTGCGCTGCTCGGCGTGTTTCTCACGCTGTTCGCGCTCATGTCCGTGCTGGAACGGAAAATCCTCGGGCGGATACAGAATCGCTACGGCCCGAATCGCGTCGGGCCGTTCGGGCTGTTTCAACCAATCGCCGACGGCATCAAAATGCTCATCAAGGAAGACATCGTGCCGGCGCGCGCCGATAAGATTGTGCATTTCCTCGCTCCGGTCCTGATTGCCGCCACGGCGATCCTTGCCCTCGGCATCATCCCGTACGGCCGGGACATGACGCCGTTTACGATTGATGGCGGCATCCTCTTTTTCTTTGCCGTTGGCTCGACAACGGAGCTCGCCGTGTTTATGGCCGGCTGGGGTAGCAACAACAAATTTTCAATGCTGGGCGCGATGCGCGCGATCGCTCAAATGATCAGCTACGAACTGCCGCTTATTATCACGGTGCTGCCCGTCGTGATGGTCGTCGGCTCACTCATGCCCAACACGATTGTCGCGGCGCAAGGCGGCTACGCGCTCGGCTTTGTGCCGCGGTGGTTCGTCTTTACGCCGTGGGGCGCAACCGCATTCATTTTGTTTTTTGTGTCCGGCCTGGTGGAATCGAACCGCACTCCGTTCGATGTGCCGGAAGGCGAATCGGAAATTGTGGCCGGACACATGACCGAATATTCCGGCTTCAAATACGCCACGTTTTTCATGGCGGAATACATTGGGATGTTTGCCATCACTGGTTTGGCTACGACTTTGTTTCTCGGTGGCTGGCACGCGCCGATCCGCATGCTGGAATTTATTCCCTCCTACGTCTGGTTTTTTGCGAAGCTGAGCACGCTGCTTTTAGTTTACGTTTGGCTTCGCGGAACGTTGCCCCGGACCCGCGTCGATCAGATCATGAATTTTGCCTGGAAATTCATGCTACCGATGGCGTTCACCTGCATCGTCGCAGCCGCTGTCTGGCATTATGCGGGGCGCGGCCCGGCGGGATGGCTTTGGTCGCTCGCTGTCATCGCGGCGGTTTACTTCACATTGTCGATCTTGCTTGACACGCGCAGGAAATTCGCGCCGCGCACCTACCGTTTCGCCGAATGAACAGCGTCGCGTTTATTGTCATTGCCATTTTCACGCTGGCCGCCGGACTGGCGGCCGCAACCTTGCAAAAGCTCATGCACGCGGCGCTCAGTTTTGCGGTGACGTTTGTGGGGATCGCTGCATTCTTCTTTTTGCTCGGCGCGGAGTTTGTAGGATTGGTGCAGGTCTTCGTTTACATCGGCGCGGTGGCGGTCTTGATCGTCTTCACGATCTTGTTGACGCGACGTGATGTCGAAAAAGATCGCGGCTTCAACTGGAGTGGCGCTTTCATCGCGATTGCCGTGTTCGGCGGTTTGATCTGGGCGATTCTCAAGACGCAATCGCTTTCCGTCGCCGCGCCGGAAATTCCGGCGCTCACCGTCAAACGCATCGGTGAAGTGCTGATGACGAATTACGTCTGGCCGCTGCAATGCGTCGGGCTGCTGCTGACGGCCGCGCTGGTCGGCGCGCTTATTCTCGTGATGGAGGAAAAGCAGTGAAGAAGGTTAAAAGAATTACAAAGGTTACAACGTTAAATCGGCGCAGCCGCAAATTTCCTTTTTAACAATGTAACCGTTTTAACCTTTGTAACGCCTCAGCCATGTCCCCGACTCTCCAACTCTTCCTCATCGTTTCCGCAGCATTATTCTGCATCGGCTTGCTAGCTGCGCTGAGCCGGCGTCACGCGATTTTTATTTTGATCGGAATCGAGATGATGCTGGCCGGAGCGAATTTGAATTTCATCGCCTTCTGGCGCTTTAGCTCCGAACCGCACCAGCCAACCGGCGTCATGATCGCAATCTTTTCCATCGCGATCGCTGCCGCCGAAGCCGCTGTGGGGCTTGCGTTGGTCATCTCCGTTTACCGCCACTATCGAACGACTAACGTCGATCAACTCGATCAACTCAAAGGATGAACTCCGGGATCGTCACTAATCTCTGGTTGATTCCGGCAATCCCGCTCGCCGCTTCGCTCGCGATCTTGAGTTTGGCGAACTCGCGCCGTAAAAGCGCGGCGGCGCTCGCAGTCATAGGGCAGGTCGCTGCACTCACGTCGTCGATCGTCGCGTTTCTACCGACGCTGGAAACGCCCGGGTTCCGCGCGAGTCAGAATCTCACCTGGTTTACGTTCGGCGAACAGCCGTTGCGCATTGGTTGGGTGCTAGATCCCCTCGCTGCCGCGATGCTCTTGATGATCGCGCTGGTCGGGCTTTGCATCTTTGTCTTCAGCGTCGGTTACATGGCCGACGACAAGAATTTCACGCGGTTCTTCGCGTATCTCTCGTTCTTCTCCGGCGCAATGCTCGGCGTAGTTATCGCCAACAGTTTGCTTCTGCTTTTTGTCTTTTGGGAACTGGTTGGGCTCGCGTCCTACTTGCTCATCGGGTTCTGGATCGAGCGACCGAGTGCAGCCGCGGCAGCGAAAAAAGCGTTCATCACTACCCGCATCGGCGACATGGGATTTTTCCTCGGCATTCTTTGGCTCTACGGCCGCAGCGGCACCCTCCTCTTTTACGATCACGGAAGCGGTTGTCTTGAAAGCGCAGGGCTCGCCATGCTCGGCACGAGCGCGACTTTCATCGCGCTGCTGATTTTCTGCGGCGCGGTGGGGAAGTCGGGACAGTTCCCACTGCACGTGTGGTTGCCGGATGCGATGGAAGGTCCGACGCCGGTGAGCGCGTTAATTCACGCCGCTACCATGGTCGCCGCCGGTGTGTTCCTTGTCGCGCGCGTATATCCGCTCTTCTCGTTAGGCGCGATCAACGGCGTGACGCCTTCGCTAACTGTGGTCGTCTGGATTGGTGTCACCACCGCGCTCATGGCCGCACTCATTGCGATCGCTCAGGCCGACATCAAACGCATTCTCGCTTACTCAACCGTATCGCAGCTCGGCCTGATGATGGTCTCGCTCGGCGTCGGCGGTGTCGCGGCCGGGATCATGCATTTACTCGCACACGGGTTTTTCAAAGCGCTCCTCTTTCTCGGCGCTGGCTCAGTGATTCACGGCTGTCATCACGAACAGGACATCCGCAAAATGGGCAGCCTGCGCCGGCTCATGCCAGTGACTTTTTTAACATATGCCGTCGGCATGATGGCGCTCAGCGGCGTGCCGCTCTTTTTTTCGGGTGGCTGGACGAAAGAAGAAATTCTGCACGCCACAGCGCATTGGCCGAAGTCGCAGGTGCCCTATTATCTGATTTTGGCCGGCGTCATCCTGACCGCGCTCTATATGACGCGGCAAATCATCTACGTCTTTTTTGGGAACCCACGCGCGGCTTCCGAACATGCGCACGAAAGCCCGCGCGTTATGACAATGCCGCTGATTGCGCTCGCGTTTTGCGCAATTTTCTTCACCGTCGTGCTGACGCCTGCCTGGCCGTGGCTGCACACTTACCTCACGGGCGATCCGGCGCTGCACTTTGACAGCGGGCGATTGATCCAGCCGGTGTTTTTCGTTTCGCTCGTGCTCGTGACGGCAGGAATTGGACTGGGCGTTCTGATGTATCGGCGTGCCGGTTTACAGAATCGACAGCGTCCGGCGAAGACCGACCCGCTCGAATACGCGCAACCAACCTTGTTTCACTTTCTCGAAAACAAAATGTGGCTGGATGAACTTTACGATCGAACCGTCGTCGCATTTGCCGTGGTCTCATCTCGTGTTTCCGACTGGATGGATCGCTATTTCTGGGACGGGCTCGTGCGCGCTTTCGGCGGTCTCGGACAACTTTTGGGAATCTTCACAACGGATCTCGACGAGCGCGGCATCAGTGCCGGAGTCGATGAAACGACGATCGGCACCCGGCGTATCGGACGCGTGGTGTCCGGGTGGCACTCGGGACAAATCCAAACTTA
>QHOM01000065.1 GCA_003218785.1 Verrucomicrobiota bacterium | reverse complement strand
ATAAAACGCCGCCGCGGCGATGATGCCCACCGCCGCGCAAAGTATGATTGTTCGCTTTCGCTTGAACAGAGCGAAGAGGATGGCGCTCAGGTTCACTCCGGAGTGTTGTTGTGTTTCCCGTCGGATTTCAGTCATAGTCTTACCTCTAGTCGAGATGCGGATAAATTAGTGAGCCCGCCAGCCGGTTGAATACCAAGGGCAAGCTGCCAAAGATCCTTGTGTGGAACCCGGAGTCATGGTGGGCGGGAACTAAACACTTCCGACCCGATGGATCAACTCGGAAGTAACCGATTGTTTCTTCCTCCGTGCCCCACGAAAGCTTGAACCGTCGTAAACCATCATTTTCGCACTCGGTCCGCCCGAAATGCAATTTTTCCGCGCCGTTGCGCGCCAAAAACTGAATGCCTTGCCACATGACAAGATTATTCGCGCGGAATTCCTGGAACCTTTCGTCGGAAGCGCCGTATTTATAAAGAGCGTTCTTTCCGAAGCGGAAGAAGATCGCGGCGGCAATTGGGCGCGATCCGCGTTGTGCCAGGACAATGAAACCGAGACCCGGCCTGATGATATGCTCGTAGATGTTCAGGAAAAACGACGCCGGTTGCGGCGGGAGACCGTGACGCCGGCGCGTTTGCACATGAAGCCGGTAAAAATCATCAATGGCCGGGCGATTTCGGACGACGACCGCGCTCACGTCGCTGCGTTCCGCTTTGCGAATGGCCCGGCGGACTGGACTGGTGAAGCGAGTGCTCAACTCTTCGGCGCCGCTGCGCAAATCGAGTGTATGTCCGTAAAATTTCGTGGCTGAACTCGGGGCGAGTTGAAAGAATTTCCCCCCGCGTATTTCAAGGTGTTTCCAGCGGCGTTCTTGCGCGAAACGAATCAGCCGATCTCTTACCAAACCCACCGCTTCCGGATCAAAGACGAGCGGTTCGCACGCATCGCTAAATGGAAGGCAGACGCCGCGGCGGCCTGTGAACAGACTGCGCACTTCCATCAGCGGGATCAACGCCGCCAATCTGCGCCCGCGGGAAAACTGAAGATAGAAAGGTCGATGGCTATAAGTTTGGTGAAGCACCTTTGCCCAGGCACTGGTGTGGAAACAGTCGGCATCGCGATGCAAAGCAACAACGGCGTCCCAACCCGGATCGTGGACAGGATCGAGAATCCGCATTTGCAGCGATTCGCGGCTCGTTTTCGGCTCGACGAAGGAATAGTCGCCTGAGAGGGGCGCCGCTTCTTTCGTTTCTGATTTGGCTGGTTGAAGAACCTTCAAAACTTTTTCGCTAGACGAGCGCTCCCACGCCAGCAGTCTCGCTGACGCAGCGAGCGACATGTTCGATTTGCTCTTCCGTTAATTCAGGAAACATCGGCAAAGAAAGAAATTCCTCGGCCAGATTCTCCGCGACTGGGAACGCGCCCGCCGTGTAGCCGAGGTTTCGGCAAGCCTCCTGGAGATGAATCGGAATGGGATAGTGCACGGCGCACCCGATTTCGTTTTCCTCCAGACGCCGCCGGACTTCATCGCGTTCCTGCACTCGAATTGCATAGACGTGATAAACGTGTCGCGCATAATTCGCCTCGAACGGCGTAGCAACGTCGTCGATTCCCGCGAAAGCCTGATTGTATTGCCACGCGTGTTCGCGCCGCAGTAGATTTGCTTCTTCGAGATGGCGCAATTTGATGGACAGGACTGCCGCCTGAATGCCGTCCATCCGGCAATTCCAACCGGCCAAGGTGTGATAATACTTTCGGGCCTGACCATGATCTCGCAGCATCTGGATTTTCTTCCATAACTCAGCGTCGTTCGTCACGACCGCGCCAGCCTCGCCAAGTGCGCCAAGGTTTTTGCCGGGATAAAAGCTGAAACAACCGGCGTCGCCCAATGTGCCTGCTTTTCGACCCTTGTACTCGGCGCCGTGAGCTTGAGCGGCATCTTCAATGACAAAAAGCCCGTGCATCCGCGCGAATTCCAAAATCGGATTCATGTTCGCTGGTTGCCCGAAAAGGTGAACCGGAATGATCGCTTTGGTTCTTGCGGTGAGGCTCCTCTTCAGCTCGGCCGGGTTCATCGTGAACGTGTTTGATCACTTCGTCGCCTTCCCCAATCCCAAGCGCCAGAAGAGTGAGCCAAAGCGCGTCTGTGCCATTGCCCACGCCGATGGCGTACTGGGAGCCGCAGTAGGCTGCGAACTCCGCTTCGAACTTCTCCACGAACGGCCCGCCCGCAAACGCGCTGCTCTCGATTACTTCACGAATGGCGCCATCGAGCTTGTCGATCAAGGGAGCGTGATGCGCCTTCAGATCAAGAAAGGGAACTTTCATTTGCGGCTTCATGCTTTTCTCGGTTTGGCCATCCTGCGCAATGAGCTGGTGCACAGCTATCGCGCCACTCATCCGGCGAATACTTCACTCTGTAGAATCTCTTCCGCTTTGGGAGGTCGGGGAGCCCGTGCTTCACTATTGGGCCTAGAAAATGTCACCGGCGCACCGTTCATCTTGAGGGAAGCGGAGGCCGCTTCGAGGATCCTGATCATCTCCAGTCCCTGACGGCCACCCGTTACCGGCTGAGAATCCGTTTCGATGCAATCAATAAAATGCTGGCAGGCCAGCTTTAGCGGTTCCTCCTGCTGGATGTGTGGGATGTAGCTGTCCCCGTAATGGTACGAATATTGAAATTCAGCGAATGTGTCGTAGTGCGGCGGCCGCTCTACCCGCGCATCGTAGATGCGGATTTTCTCGTGTGTCCGCAAATCGTCATATACGATCATGCGCCGCGTGCCGACGATGGTCATTTCGCGAATTTTCCTCGGCTCGAGCCAACTGCTCTGGATGGTGGCGAAGCGTTTGTGCGGAAAAGAGAGTGACATGTTGGTCACGTCCTCTACCTTCGGCGTGATATGAGCGTTTCCCTGGCAGTTAACCGCAGTCGGAAATTCGCCGAGAATATGGAGAATGATCGAAATGTCGTGTGGCGCCAGATCCCAGGCCACATTGATATCCTTTTGGAATAGTCCCAGGTTGAGACGCCGGCAATTAATATAGCGGATGTCGCCCAGATCCCCGGCTTGAACAATTTCGGCAATCTTTTGCACGGGCAACGAATAGAGAAAAGTGTGATCGATCATCAAAACGAGACCGCTGCGCTGAGCGATTTCGATTAGTTCCTCACACTCGTCGGACGAAGACGCCATCGGCTTTTCGATGAATGTGTGCTTGCCTGCAAGCAAGCTTGCCTTGGCGAATGCATAATGATCCTTCACCGGAGTGGCAATGACAACGGCGTCCAGCCCGCAGCCGTTGACAAATTCCTGAGGGTCGGTCACGCCTTCGATATCCGGATAAAGCGTGCTAATATGTTTTAAGCGAGCTGCATTGACATCGCAGACGGCTTTGAGCCGGCAGTCCGGAAGACCTTTGAAGTTGCGAACCAGAAGCGGTCCCCAATAACCGCATCCGATCACGCCGACCGCGATTTGCTTTTTCATACTTTTCGAGATGATTCCTTCAGGTCTGTAAAATCTGCGTGGTCGGTGAACGAGGGCTTCCAGCCCGGAGACCGGGTTGCGCCGCCGGCCGGGATTCGAAGAGTTGCCCAGCGATCTGCGTGGTTGGTGAACGAGGGCTTCCATCCTGCCGACCGCGTTGCGCCGCCCGTCGGGATTCGAAGATCTGCTTAGCGATAACGGCGCAGGTCTTGAGCATAATTTTCAGATCGAGCAGGATCGACACGTACTTGAGATAGAACAGATCCATCCAGATCATCTCGTTGAACGTCGTTTTGTTTTTGCCGTTTACCTGCCAGTATCCGGTCAAGCCCGGCAGACCGTTTACGCGTTCCCGTTGCCACGGCTCATAATGGGCAAATTCATTTGGCGTGCAGGGGCGCGGACCGACCAGACTCATCTCACCGCGAAGCACGTTGAAAATTTGAGGCAACTCATCCAGGCCGCTCGCACGCAGGATTCGCCCGAAAGGGGCCACGCGAGGGTCGCCGTAAGCATCCAGCTTCGTCATCGGACAACCGATCTCCATCAATTGCTCGAAGTAATGCTCATGAGTTTGCGTCTCAGCGCTCAGCTTCATTGTTCGGAACTTCCAGATAAAAAAATGTCTTCCACCAAAACCAATGCGCTCCTGCCGGTAGAAAATCGGACCAGGCGAGGCGATTCGCGTCACCAGCATGAGCAAAATCATCAGCGGCAGCCAGACCGGCAGCGTGAGAAAAATCCAGGTGAGGTCCAGAATTCGTTTCCAGCGAGGGATGTGAAAAAGCTCCGCGCCGTTCAACTCGGCGCCGTCAAATATCCATTGCGGATTGGCCCGTGGAAATCTAGACTGAAGCGACGTTCTGCGATCCAACCGCTCAGACAATTCGCGCGCCCCATCCGCCAAGTCGGAGCCAGAACTCGCCACGGATTCTGAAGAGACCGGTTCCTCGATCGGATCGCGCAGGAAAGCTGGAAGGTTACGTGGCGAAATTGCGCCGTTTGATTCGCCATTAAACGAGGGCGCCACATCCCGGGGGCGTTGTTTCGCTTCATGGACCTTGCGAGGAGTGATCGTGCGGCTGGAAGATTGCTCTTCGGATGCGGACAAGCTACCGCCCTCGGTCGGTCGCCCAATTTTGCAGACGAAACCTTTCATTTTGATGCTTTAAGATGTCTCGCCGAGTGCCCGGCCTTATATGGGCTTTGGCTTCTTGTTATTTTCTGTTGTTAGTCTTTGTTTTGATTGCTGGGGGGGTATTCGACTTCCCAAGAGCTTTATCTGGATTCAATTATCCACTGCTCACCTTCTTCTCCGGGAATTGCGGGGCGAAGTTCTGAAAGAACTGTATTTTGTATCGGGGAAGAGCCCTGATTTTTCAGGAAAATTTCCCCTAGGACTGTAGTCGTACAACCGGAAATGCCTTCGCCCGATCCAGATCTGTTGGCGACGTCGAGTTTTGGAAAACGCTCGCCAGTTTGGCAGGATGAAAACAAGAAGACCGTCGATACGGAGGGCAATCGCTTGGAAGGGTGGCCCGCCGCGCGGCGCCTACGACGACCATGTCTGGGAATCGCGCGGCGAAGTTCCCAAAAATCTGCAAAAAAGTGCCACGACCATAGCCTTCCGAGCTGTGCCGTTAGCGCACCTCGCCTACACAGGAGCACATATGGAACGCGACCTTTGCCATCAGCGCCACGCTTCGCCGCGGTTCGTCGCAGAGCGCGGGACCCGCGTCCAGGAGGCTGCCGCTAGGCGCGAACTTCATGCTGAAAAATGGGAGGGATTTCAGCAAGCACGTCCTCAAGCGTTTCGCTGTCATGGCTGTCGGTGCCCAGACCCTGAGAGAGCAGACAGTATAAACAAAGTCCCGGCCTGACGCGCCATGTCGATCCACACTGCAGGCATCCGAATGCTTCCTTTTGCAAACGGCTCGAAACAGGAATGTCGTTCATGAGAATGTTAAAAGATTGAAAAAGTTACAAATTAGAAATGCCAGGAGAGCCAAGGTTAGCCAGAGTCGAGTATTCGCCGCCGGCTCGGCTCTCCTCTAATCGTTTCTCCGGGAATTGCAGGGCGAAGTTCTCGAAAATGTGGGCAAAGTTGGCCGCCGCCGCCCTCTAACCCGCGCGATGCTGGATGACTGGATGCTCGATACTGGATTTCTTCATCCAGCATAGCTCTGTTGAAAACCTGTGGTGAAAGGTTGTCCAAAATGCGGCGGAGGCACAGGCTTCCAGCCTGTGGGGCTCGCGGACGTCTCGCCTGCGATTCGTGATCCGGCAGGCAGGATGCCCACCGGCCCCACAGCCAAGATGGCTGTGCTCCAGAAATCTCCAGCTTTTCAACAGTGCTAACCAGCATCCAGGATCAAGCATCGAGCATCTTGCCAGTGCTGCTCGCGAACTATTCCGCCGCACTCAACGCCGCGCATAGATAGCGGAGTTCGTCGTCGATCTCGTCGGGTTTCTCGACGGTTTGGGCGACTTCTTCGCGAAGCAGCGAGCGGTAGCGTTTCCGCATCTGGTGGACGAGGCGCTTCACGGAGGCTTCGGGAATGCCGAGCGTCTTTGAAAACTTCGAGTAGCAAACATCCTCCCGCTCTGCCCCCAGACAACCACTCAGCACATCGAAAACGCGCCGTCGCCCGCGCTTCTCGCATTCCTCGCCCAGCCGGCTCAAGGCACGTTCGACCACAGTGGCCGCCCAGCGCACATCGAAAATTCGTTCCGCCGGCCATCGCTCTGATTCATTCGGAGGGATCGACAAATGCGATGGCGCCTCCGCCGTCCATTCGTCCCAGGAAACAATTTGCACGTCTCCACCGCGTTTCCGCGTGAGACGCTTTGCTGCGGCATCCCGCAAGAAATCCTGCAGCGCCCTGAGTACGAGCGAACGGAACCGTCCGCGACCCGGATCGGCACGCTGCAGCATCTGACCCTTAAGGACCATAACGAAAAAACCCTGTGTGAGGTCCTGAGCATCGGGAACGGAGTGGCCCTGGCGGCAGATGAAAGCGAAAACCGGTCGCCAATAAATTTTGCAAAGCTCGGCCAGCGCTTTGTGCGCCTTTTCCTCGTCGCTGCCCGAATCGGCACAGGAAAGCACCACGCTCCACCGGGTCGTTGCGAAGCGGTCCGGCCTTTGGATCCCGCGTGGGGGGGTGTCTGGTTTCAAGGGGGGTCAAAATTACATGGTTCGCAGTTACGAGACAAGCCTAAAAACGTCCTACCTGTTCCGTCCTGTCGCGCGAGCGTTAAGGGGCGCGCGAACAAAGACTTCACCATCCTTGTACGGGATTAGGCGGGCGAAGTTCTCGAAGATGTGGGGGCAAGCTTCGCGAACGAAAACAAGATTGTCTGTTTCGACTCGGCTTTCGGATGAACACATGTTTTTCGATTTGCGCAGGATGAACATCGAAACTATTCTGAAAATGCGGGGTGGAGCAGCCTGGTAGCTCGTCAGGCTCATAACCTGAAGGCCGCGGGTTCAAATCCCGCCCCCGCAACCAAATCTCGCTCCACCGCGCCATGCGTTCGATGTCGGTCTTAGCTAGTGTGGAGGAGCTTCGCCTGCGCCCGGCGGAGCCCTGGTGAACTTTGTCGTTACGCCGATGGAGAGTCGCCTCAAAAGCCATCTCGTATATGCGACGGTCGCTGTTTTAGCTGCGTGTCAGGCGCCCTCAGCGTCAAATCACGCAACCCCGTCCAACAAGCCCGCCGCTCTAATCGGGCAGTCAGCCCCTCCGTCCTCGCAATACGAGCTCGATTCTTTTGGTCCTCTCCAGC
>QHOM01000190.1 GCA_003218785.1 Verrucomicrobiota bacterium | reverse complement strand
TTGTCAGTTCCGCGTGAATGAAAATCGTGTCCCCAGGGAAAACCGGTTTGCGAAATTTAACCTGGTCCGCACTCATGAAGTAGCCGACACGACTCGACGTCTTCGTTAATTTGAACAACAGAATGCTTGCCACCTGCGCCATCGCTTCCACTTGCATCACGCCCGGCATGACCGGATGACCGGGGAAATGCCCCTGAAAAAATGGTTCATTAATCGTGATGGACTTTACGCCTGTAATTTTGTTTTCGCCTTCAAAGCCAATAATTCGGTCAACCATCAAAAAAGGGTAGCGATGCGGCAGGATTTTCATGACCTCGTCAGTGTCGAGCCCGCCATCGCCGGTGGGCATTGCCCGCGGTACGGCAATCGCGCTTCTTCGCGTCTGCTCGCGTGCGAGCGCGCGAACCAGCTCCGCATTCGTGGCGTGGCCGGGTTTTACCGCCACCACATGACCACGAATGCGCCGCCCGACGAGCGCGAGATCGCCGATGATATCAAGGATTTTGTGCCGCACGAATTCGTCGGCGAAACGCAACGGCTCCTTGCTTAAGACCGCTTCGCCGCGCACGACAATCGCATTTTCGAGGCTCCCGCCCTTGATCAGATTTTTCTCCATCAGCGGCTGAACGTCCTCGTAGTAGACAAATGTCCGTGCCGGGGCGATTTCGCGCTCGAAAGCTGTGGGCGTAACTTCCATCGAGAGGAACTGCGTGAACCGATTATTTGGTCCCGCTTGTGTGCATGAAATGCGAAATTTCTCATCCGGCAGCAAAACAAGCAGCGCGCCGGTTTTAGATTCCACATGCATCGGTTCGCGCACGTCGAAGAACTTTCGCGGCTCTTCCTGAACGGTCACACCGGCTCTCTTGATGAGATCGACATAGAGCTGCGCGCTGCCGTCACCGATCGGCGGTTCGTTTGCGTCCATCTCCACAATGGCGTTGTCCACGTCCATCGCTGAAAGAGCGGCGAGCACGTGCTCGACCGTGTGCACGCGCACGGAGCCTTCGCCGATGGTCGTCGCGCGCTCAACAGTTTTGAGATTGTCGATCCTGGCGTCAATTGTCGGCTCGTCCTGCAGATCCTTGCGCTTGAACTTAATCCCGTAGCCGACAGGCGCCGGATGCAACTTCAGGGAAACTTTTTCCCCGGTGTGCAGTGCTGTGCCGCTAAGGCTGGCGGTTTTGCCAACGGTGTGTTGAAACTCGGGCGTCGAAGCCATGTATGACTAGCAATCGCTTGCGTTGTAGCGGTGCCTGTGTCAAGCACCGTTCTTTTAGTTCGGCAGCTGACACAGCCGCCGCTACGTTTCATTTCAATTCAAACTCTCCGCAATCAAAAGCCATCATCTGATCGACGTTGGAGACCCGGAATTGATGGACGGCCGCGCCGTCATCCTGCCAAACATCGACCGATTTTTCGCTTTTCTTTGTGATCAATGCGCGAATCAAATTTGGCGTCTCGCTCACGGTGAACAGCGGCAGGTCGTCAATTGTTTTCAAGTAGCTTCCGTCGTTATCGAATCCGATACCAAGATCGACAATAGACCTTCTATCGTTTCGCAGTGGATTTGGTATGAGTTTCACTTTGACGTTGGGAATCGCGTTATTTTCCATCGCCGGAAACGAAGCTTGGCCGAGGTCTTCGACCGTAAAATGGCCGACGAGATAACCGCGGGCGTGATATTTTCCAGCGGGTAAATTTGCGCCATCGTCATTCTTGCCATCCCATTGCGTTACCAGCGCGTCCGCGCCGATTGTGAACTCGTTCAATTCAGCTTCGTGATGGAGAACGCGCACGAGCTTGCCATTACCATCGTAGATGCCGAGGCTAATCGTGCCCTCGAGCGGCGGCGGAACGAAACTAAGTCGAACAGTTCGGGTAGGTGGGGCCGAAGGCGTTTGTTCCAGCGTTGGCGATGGCGTAGCAAATTCCTCTGGCGTTGGCGAAGGAGTTGCGGTCGGCGATTCTTGCGCGAATGCCGTACAAGCTGATACCAAGGCGATTAAAATCGGGACGTTAACTTTTCTAGTCATTCTTCAAAAGTAAGAGACGTCTCGATTGCGCTGACGTGACATCAAATGTAATAGCGCCAGTTCACGTTCGGGAAAAGATTATCGCGCCATTCGCAGTCGCGCAGAAATTCTTCATCGACATCATTTGTCGCAAACTGATCATGCAAACGGTTGAAGCGGAAGAGATGATCTGACGTCCGTTTGGCAGCATACTCTCCGGCGGTTCTCGTTTTCATCAGGAACGCCCAATCGCTCGATTGTGCCAGTAAGAGTTCGCGCGCGAGCTGTTTGAGGATACGATTCGCCATCGATTTCGAATCATCTGCGTGCGCGCGTGCGCCCTTGCACAAGCGCTCCGTGGCGACATGCAGACGGGGATAAATCCAGGCGTTGCTCTGGTCCAGCCAGACACCGAGATGACCGTTTTCGCCCCATGTCGAAGCCGCTGGCTGAATAGTTTGCAGCGTCGGATGAGCGGCAAGGTATTCGCTTGGCGTTGTCAGGTAAAGCTCCTGTTCACCGGCGGCTTTACGAATGAGATGTTCAAGAAAACGCGGCCCTTCGAACCACCAGTGGCCAAATAATTCGGCATCGAAAGGGACCACAATCACCGGATCAAAGCCCACTGCGCTGATTTCCCGAATTTGCCGTCGTCGCTGTTCTAGAAAGTGAATGGCGTGTGTCTCCGCGACTTTTTCTGCCGCCTCGCGATCATATAATTCCTTCTCTTCGCCGCGGCCGGTGATGCGATGATATTTCATGCCGGCGAATTTTCTGTGTCCGCGCGCGATTGGTCGCAAGTGTTCCATCGGAAGATCGAAACCAACGTCGCGATAAAATTCACGATAAGCCGGATCGCCCGGATAACCTTCGCGCGCGCTCCAAATCTGCCGGCTTGAAACACGGTCACGCGCGAAAACGGCTGGGCCCGCTTGCGTATAGCACGGCGCATAAATCGCGCGCTGCGGTCGCGGTGTTCCAAACAGCAATCCGTGCGTGTCGAGAATGAACCAGCGAATGTTCGCTTCTTGGAGCAGCGTTTCCAGTCCGGGCGCATAAGCGCATTCTGGCAGCCAAAAACCAGCCGGCTCGGCGCCGAAAAGATCGACATACACATCTCGTCCGATCAACACCTGCGAGCGTGCGGCTTCGCGTGAGTGCTGGTGAAGAATGGGAAGTAAACCGTGCGTCGCAGCGCAGGCGATGATTTCAAGCGCGCCCGTCTCCCGCACTTCGCGAAAACCGGAAAGCAGATCGCATTTTCTTTCATCCACAAAGAAGTGCCGGCTTTCCGAAAAAATGTCTAAATAAAAGCTGGCTAGCTCTCGAAGTTCTGGTTGATTCCGGTTTCGCTTTCGCTCGCGCGCGGCCAGATCGATCAAAAGATCGAGATGTCGCACGTAGCGCCCGCGCAAGAGTTCGTCCTCCAACATCGCGCAGAGCGTTGGCGTGATCGACATCGTGAGCTTGAATGGCACGGCATCGTTCACTAATCGCTGCATCATTTGTAGCAACGGAATGTAAGTCTCGGTGATTGCTTCAAAGAGCCAGTCTTCTTCGAGGAAATGTTCGTGCTCAGGATGCCGGACGAAGGGCAAGTGGGCGTGGAGAATGAGCGCGAGGGAGCCGGGAGGCATTGCAGATTTCTAAATGCGGATTGCGGACTGATTCCGCTACGAATTCAAATTGAAATCGAAAATCCGCTATCGCCAATCCGCGATTATCAGAGCGTCCGGCAAAAATCTTGGAAGCGGTCCAGGCCCTTTTTAATTACGTCGATGCTCGTCGCGTAGCTAAGCCGGATGGTGCGGTCGTCGCCGAATGCGGCTCCGGGAATGACGGCGACATTTGCTTTGCTCAGCAAACGATCGGCAAAATTTTGAGAAGTCAGTCCGAGCTGGCAGATGTTGACCAGCACATAAAACGCGCCCTGTGGCTTGATCGCGGTCACGTTCGGAATTTTCGAAATGCGATCAAACATATAATTGCGACGCATGTCGAATTCCTCGCGCATGTCCGCGAGCGGCTGTTGATCGCCCTTCAAGGCAGCGAGGCCGCCATATTGTGAAAAGGAGGAAGGGTTGGAGGTGGTATGGCTTTGAATGGAATCGACCGCTTTGGCCACTGCTTCCGGCGCGGCCAGATACCCAAGACGCCAACCCGTCATCGCGTAGGATTTGCTAAAGCCGTTGATCGTGATTGTCAGATCGTACGCTTCCTTGGAAAGCGACGCGATGCTCACGTGCTTTGCATCGTCATAAACGAGCTTCTCGTAAATTTCGTCGGACAAAATGTAAATGTCCTCCTCAGTGGCAACATCAACAATCGCCTGCAACTCCTCGCGAGTGTAAACCGAGCCGGTCGGATTTCCTGGGCTGTTCAGGATCAACATCTTTGTGCGCGGCGTCATCGCGTTTTCAAAATCTGACGCGCGAAATTTCCAGGAATTGCGCTCGCTGGTTGGCACGATTACTGGCTCGGCGCCAGCTAATCGGACCATGTCCGGATAGCTGACCCAATATGGCGCCGGAATGATGACCTCATCGCCGGGCTGGCACGTTGCGAGAATGGCGTTGTAGCAGGCATGCTTTGCCCCGTTGCTCACGATGATCTGGGCGGCCCGATAGTTGAGCTCGTTATCGGCGGCCAATTTTTCCGAAAGCGCCTGGCGCAATTCCGGGATGCCAGCGCTGGGTGTATATTTTGTGAACCCAGCTTCCAACGCCTCAATCGCCGCCCTTTTGATATGTTCCGGGGTATCAAAATCCGGTTCGCCTGCGCCGAAGCCGCAAACATCGATCCCTTCAGCTTTCATGGCCTTGGCCTTGCTATCAATCGAGAGTGTGAGCGAAGGACTGAGTTGAGCGGCACGTTCGGAAATTTCCATGGCAGTGGGACTAATGGTGAAATTGTTCAAAATGGGAGCGCAAGCTATTGGCGGCGGTAGAAGTTTTCAATCAAAGGTTTGAAGTTATTCTCGTCGGATTGGATGATCGCCATTTCGCGTTTCGCGTTCTCGGCAGAATCGGAAGCATGCGCGGCGTTGATCATGATGGTCTGGCCAAATTCTCTTCGGATCGAACCTGGAGGTGCTTTCGCCGGATCGGTAGGACCAAGTACGTCGCGGATTCTGCGCACCGCGTACACTCCACAATGCTTTCCCAGTTTTCGCGCCCGCTGTTCACGCCCAGCTTCTTCTCCAGAACGGCCAGCACGGGTCCGTAAAACTCCTCCGCCTGCGCGACGCTCATCCGATGGACCTTAAAGCCAATGATCCAGAGACCGGAACGAGAAAAAACTTCGATAACGCCACCCGGCCGCAAGTTTGGGAATTTGAAATTGTCCGGTTTAATCAGGACGAGTGTTTTCTCGGTTTTTGCATCAGTTGGAAAAGGAATGACCTGATCCAGGATTCCCCCGTCCGAATCGGAAAATTCCGCCCAGAGTTTCAAATCACGTTCGACGGCTTTGGGATCGAAAGCCGCCAGTACTCCGGGCTCAAAGTAAGTTACCTTGCCCGAATCGTCGGTGATGTAATCACCATAAGTATCCCGAATCGTCTCCCCGCTCGTGCGCTCGTGCACGATGTGACCAACCGTGCGATGAGTCCTTTCAACCGCATCCGGACCGCGAAAGATGAGGAATAACACGCGCGGCCGCTCACCATTAATAGTGCCGGTGAAATTTTTCAGGACGTAATCGCGAATCAGTTCCTGGGTCGCGCGATGACGCGGCTCTGTTTCCGTGACGATGGTTTCTGCGTAGCGCTTTGCCAGTTCTGGACTTGGCGCAAACATCCGGCCGCCAACTAGATCGAGTCCGGTGCGTGAGATTAGCCGGCCAACGATGCCGCCGGTGCGCGATTTGCGCATCGAGTATGAAGTGATAATCGCGTAAGAGAGTTCTTCGTTCTGCATGGCTTATGCTCGCGGCTTATGATTAAACCGCGTGGAATGCAGAGAAACCGAAGCCGCAAAAGGCTGTGAGAACGTAGCGGTCAGCTATGCGTCGCGTCAAACGCGTTTTGGGGTAGCGGCGGATCGCCAGGCTGTCTTTCCCGTTTTTTCTTGTAGCTGCGCCCGCCGATCTCCCGATTTCGATGGATTCAATGGCCGCGGCCGGCGACGGCAGCCGCAACTCAAGATCGACAACCGGCGCTATTCCCCGAGGCCTTTTCGTCCCTCATCTGGCCTTTTTTTGGGCGAGACCCGCCGCGAATTTTTCGTATTGGACGTTGTCAACGGTGAAAGTCCCGAACATATAGTTCGAGTTTTCCGAGGCCCAATTCTGGTCCGCATCTGTGTATGTCATCTTCGATGTGCGACCCTGCGCATATTCGTGATGAATTGGATCGGCACCTGGTGGGTCGACGATTTTCGGAGAACCACCCAGGCCACCCTCGATCAAGTGACCGCGAAAACTGCCATACTGGCCCAAAGTTATCTCGTGATCTTTGCCCTCAATCTTTCGGGTAATCGGCACATAACGAGTCTCGGTTTTCTTTGATGCGCCCGGCACTAGCACCTTGGCGGCAATCGCTTCCAATGCTTTCCGCTGTTCAGGAGTCGCCTTCTCGTCGATGTAATTGTAGGCAAAATTCCAGTTGCCGAACGACTCCATCATGCTCTGGCCCTCCGGACTCTGCGCTATATTCGCGACTGCGAGTCCGTCGAGTTTCACTTTGCCGTAATTGCCTTTCTGAATGAAGAGCACCTGGCCGCCACCACAGGTCATCTTGGTCGGTTTTGAACCGAACCAACATGGACACGCGGCGTCGCACGAACAGGCTTCTTCGAGTTGACCGGTAATTTTCCATGGAGTGTTATCTTTTGGTTCATCGACCGCACTCGTAGTCGAAGGGAAACAGAAAAATGCTACGGCGAGCACGCCGAACGACGGGGGGAAAAGCGACGTGGTTTTCACGGTGCAAGATTCTACGACCACGCGCGTCTTGGACAACCCGATTTTGTGCCTTCGGTCGGCTTGGCTTCGTTCTGGAACAGCGGGTGACGAGGCTCGAACTCGCGACGTCCTCCTTGGCAAGGAGGTGCTCTACCACTGAGCTACACCCGCAGTTTTCAGGGAAAGCAATAATGTCTAGCGGCATCCGCCGCGCAACCTTTTAATTGCGTGTCCCACCAGTGGGTCACCCAAAGCGCGAGGAGTCGATCGAAGCCTTCGTGGAACACCGCATCTTAGGCCAACAATTCCTTATACGCAGCCAAACCGTCGCGCAAGCGCTTGGACCGGCCGGTGACAAACCTTCGCCATCAGCGCGCCAACTTAGTGGCGCCTCCAGTCGGGCGGATTCGGGGGCTGGCGCGGGGGAGCGTCGGCGAACAGAGAAAATGCGGACTGTCGCCAAAGCGAGCGCCGACGGGAGATTCGACCGTCACCGCGTTCCTGCGCTTTTGCTCGACACCGACGATCTCATTGGGCGAGCAGCCTTTGTCGATCTTTGCCAGATCCAGCGTGAGGCGCCAGCAATGATGTGGGTTTACCCTCTGCCGGTTCTTCCAGGCGCACGGTGACAAACGCATCGAGATCGGTGCCGATCATGGTGATCCAGCCCTCTTTGGTTCTCTCGCCAGCTTCGGGATCGTTGAGCTGCCCGCGTGCGCAACGCGAAACGGTGGCATCACGCCGGAGAAAAGCGCGCGCAGACGTGCAAGCGGTGAGGGAAAAACTGCGCATCGGCAGTTTGCCGCGGCGACGGGCAGGAAAAGCTCGATCGGCTTGTCCGCAGACCGCCATCCCAGGCGTAGGGCGCAGCCTTTTTTTTGTTGACGTTCTGCGCATCTATAAACTAGCGTTTTGACTGGAGGCATCAAACAATGGCAAACACATCCAAAACAGCAAATCGCAGACCGTTAAACATCGTCACCGCCAAAGGATCCTCGGCCGAGCGATTCTTTCTGGAGCGGGCCGGGCTGCCGGGAGCCGAAGCACCAGAGCCGGAAGCGATCGCCCCGGGGCTGCGGCCAAGGCGGCGGCACGACTTGATTTTTCATGGCGGCAAGACAATCGCGGACCTGACGTTCACGAACCTGTTTGTTGGTGGCAGCAGCTCGTGGCAAAAGAGCGATATCCAGAACATCGACTCGGCGCTGGCGGCGGCGATGTCCGACAGGGATTTAAACAACGTGATGATGCAGTATTTCGGGAATCGTCCGATCAGCACCACGTTCAAGCCTTCT
>QHOM01000189.1 GCA_003218785.1 Verrucomicrobiota bacterium | reverse complement strand
TCCTTGATGCCATCGAAAAAGAACAGCGAAGAAGCGATGCACTACAGTTTTCGGTAGGTGACAGCGTCCGCGTTCATACCCGGGTTGTGGAGGGGGACAAGGAGAGAATCCAGATATTCGCTGGCGTAGTGATTGGCCGCAAAGGCCGCGGACTTAACGAAACATTCACCGTGCGCCGAATCTCCTACGGCGAGGGCGTGGAGCGTGTATTCCCCCTCCATTCGCCGAGGATCGCAAAAGTCGAAGTGGAGCAACAAGGTCGCGTTCGCCGCGCCAGATTGAATTATCTTCGAACCCGCAAAGGCAAGGAAGCGACGGCGGTCAGAGAATAATTTGTAGCCGCGTACGACGTGGCGGAACAGGGCCACAGTCCGGCAGCTACATCTCTTTCAATTCATTTTCGTATCTGCGGAAATCTGTGTAATCTGCGATCAATGTATCGGCGCTGCGGATTTCGTTACGAGAAAAAACTCCGCGCCATCGGCGCCGCTCGCATTGCCGGGATTGATGAGGCTGGCCGTGGTGCTCTGGCAGGTCCGGTTGTTGCCGCGGCGGTGATTCTTCCGAAAAAATTCCGTCACCGCCGCTTGAATGATTCCAAACAGCTTGCGCCGGAACTACGTGAAGAAATTTATCACGCTCTGATCTCGAATCCCGACCTGAGCTGGGCGGTCGCCATTGTCGATTCCATTGAAATCGACCGCATCAATATTCTGCGCGCCACGCACAAAGCGATGCGCGCCGCCGTCGCCGCGCTCTCCAGCATGCCCGACCACGTGTTGATTGATGGCCTGCCCGTTATTCCCTTTCCAGTCCCCCAGACCGCTATTATCGATGGGGACTGCCTGAGCCTTACCATCGCCGCCGCTAGTGTGATTGCAAAAGTCACGCGGGACAGAATGATGCGTGACTTTTGTGCCCATTTTCCGGAGTATTATTTCGGCCAGCATAAAGGTTATTGCACCGAGCTACATCTCTTAAGACTCCATGAATTTGGGCCTTGTCCGATCCATCGCCGATCTTTCGAGCCGGTGGCGCAGCCGCTTCTTGCCCTCGAGGGCCTCATTGCGGCCGCAACACCTCCGGCGCGGCGCCCAGGGCGAGACACTAGCCTGTCGCTTCCTGCGGCGGAAGGGTTACAAAATCCTGTATCGCAACTTTAAGGGACACAGCGGCGGCGAGATCGACGTTGTCTGTCGTGACAAGGACACCCTGGTCTTCGTCGAAGTAAAAACGCGTACGCGGGAAGATTTTGGCCGGCCTATTGCAGCGGTCGATCGACAAAAGCAAAAACGCATTTCGCGGGGGGGACTCAACTGGCTGCGGATGCTGGATAATCCCGATATTCTCTTCCGCTTCGACGTTGTGGAGGTAATTATCGCGGAAGACGCCAGTCCACGGCTTGAATTAATCAAGAACGCGTTCCCGCTTTCCCAGCCTTATATTTATTGAGGTAACATTGACCGCGGATTACGCTGAATTTCGCGGAACATAGACTTCGAGATCTGCGTCCCCGGATGATCGAGAAATTTTTATGAACAGCAGAATCAATCATCTCGCGGTCTGGATTCTGGTGGTGGTTTATTTCCTCATCGGCTGGGCCTGGTACGCGATCTTTGGCGAGAAATGGTTAAATCTTCACGCCAGAACGATGACCGACATCGAGCGGACACATAACGTCGGCGCGTACGCGCTCGCAATTGTCACAGCCATTATCGTCAACTACGCACTCGCGTGGCTAATAGGCCGGCTCAATGCCACAAACGCAGTCGCCGGATTAAAAATCGCGCTCCTGTGTTGGTTCGCGTTTCTCTTTGTCGAATACTCCACGATCGCGGTGTTTTCAGCTTTCGAAACAAATCCGTGGCCGCTGATTTTCATCGACATGGGCCGTCCGTTCATTGCTTTCGCGATTAGCGGACTCGTACTGGGTGCCTGGCGAAAACGAACAGCTTAAGCATCAACACTTATCCCAACAATCGGACCGCGTGGCGGAATTCGTGATTCGCTTGCGACTTCAGTGGCGGAGAGTGCAATGCGCGTCGCCAGTAGCCAGATCGGCCGGCAAGTCGCTCCCGGAATCCTCGGAAGCATTCTCGGCGGCGGCGGGCGGAGAAGGTAGCACAGGCTTCTAGCCTGTGGGGCAAGCGGGCGTCTCGCCTGCTGATTGTCCAAATTTCGTCGGGCAAGATGCCTGACGGCCCCACAGCCAGGATGGCTGTGCTACAAAAAATCGCCGGACACGTTTTGCGCACCCGGCGATTTGAATCGTCGGTTGATTATTTCTTCGGCGAAGCAGCTGGCTTTGCTGCTTCTTTCTTTGCTCCCTTGCCCGCTTTCACTTCCACTTCGGTCGCCGACATGGTGTAGGTGATGCGAACTTTATCGCCAACTTTGACGTCCCCCGTGACTTTCGTGTTCGCGTCCCGATTAATCTCCCAGCGGTCTTTCCCCTTCTGAACCGCGATTATGGAATCATTCACTTCCAGCACTGGCCCTGTGACCTCATAGGTTTTCGCTCCCGCGGCAAGCGCTGCGCTGCTGAGCGCCAGACTCGCTGCCGCCAATAAACTAAATGCTGTTTTCATAATCATAGTGACCGATTAGACTATTCCACCGCGCCTCTATTCAAGCATTTTGCGAAAAACGGGCGCTGAAATTCGATGTTGGGCGTTGGACGTTGAGCGTTCGGCGTTTTCTTACTCGTTGGGCGGTTCCGGCACCCCCTTTATGCCAACGCGCAAGATCAGTGGCCAGATAACCTTCCTTATTTGCCGGGGAGCTCCCCATAGAGCGCGAAGCTCACCAATTATCTGTTCTAACGGATCGATGTCTCTCGCAGCGATGAACCGCTGCGTCGCAGACCACGTTCCAAGATAGCCGACCAGATGATTGAGATTCCATTGCGCCGTCATTTCGAATTTCGGCGGATCGATCTGATGAAACGGGAAGGGGAGATCGGTGAAGTGTTCAACGAGCTCGCGCTCCGGTGGCCAGAAAGGCCCGACCACCTCGTAGTAGTATCGATTTACCACCTGATCAATGGCCGGCTCGATCTGCAACAAGTTGTAAGCCGATGCAGCGAGGACGCCGTTAGGCTTGAGCACTCGCCGCGCTTCCGCATAAAAATGGTGCAGATCGAACCAGTGCAGCGCCTGCGCGACCATGATCAGATCGACCGTCCCCGATTTGATGCTGCTGTTTTCTGCCGGCGCGACACGATACTCGACGCGCTCGTGCGGCTGCGCGTTTGAGATCTGTTTCTCACTTGCATCAGTCGCGATCACGTGATCGAACACTGATGCCAATCCGACTGCCGCTTGTCCGTTTCCCGTACCGCAATCCCACGCGAGCCGCCGAGTCGGCGCGATGCTCGCCAGATAATCGAATAGCTCCTGCGGGTAGCCTGGTCGAAATTTCGCGTAATCAGGCGCTTGGCTCGAAAAATGATCTTTGAAAGTCATACCAGCCTCCGCTTTGCGGCCGCACGCCTTGTGATCCGCTTCCTCTCATCCACGTCGTCATCGGCCCTTTGTCGTTCCGAGCGGAGTCGAGGAATCTCTCGCTTTTAAGGTTGGCCTTTCGCCCGATCATAAGCCGCGTACGGTGGATGAGATCGTCGCTTGGCCTATGGTGTAGGACTAACAGCCGGCACCTCTTTTTTCTGCGAACCGGGCGCTGTGCTCGAAGTGACCGGAGCTACCGCTTCTTCTGCGGCGGCTTTGAGTTTTGTTAGGGCACCCGCATCAACCTTCGCCGCGCTCATGGTGTACGTGATCGTGACCTTTGCTCCCACTTTCAACTCGCCTCTGACCTTGGTTTGCGGGTCGAGGTCGATTTCCCATCGCTCCGCGCCTTTCTGAACGACGATCTTCGTGGGCGTGGTCTCGAGAACAGTTCCGGTGACTTCGTACGTCTTGGCGCCAGCGGCAAAGGCCACGCCGCTCAAGGCGAGACTCGCTACCGCAAACAAGGTAATTGTTGTTGCTTTCACAGTAAGAAAAAGTCGAACCTCCTACCCTTTGATCGGAGCAGCGCGCTCTGTCGCGTCCCTAAAAAACCGGAAACGACAGATCGCGATATCTCTCCAATCGGTCGTCTTACGCTGGCGGCGGCTTCGGCAATACCTCGATCGAGACGGAATAAATGTTTCCAAGGCCATTCCAAATCGAGCGCGATTTCGTTTCGAACTCCGCCATTGTCCACGGACTGTCGAGCTTTTCCGTTGCCATGCCGCGCTCGCTCGTGAAGATGAGCCGCTTTCCGTCCGGCGAGAGTCGCGGGCTATACTCGCGCGCTGGCGTGTTGATCGCGCTCACCGGTAACGGCGCGCTCCATGTTCCGTTTTGATTGTAGCTGACATAAATGTCGGAGCTGCCGACCGAATCCGGCCGGCTAAATGCGCCGATGAGAAGAAATTTTTCATCGGGCGAAACGAACGCCTCGATATTCACGATGCCTTTGCCGTTGATCTGCGGCCCGAGATTTAGTGGCTCTGTGTATTTACCGTCGACGAATTTGGAAACGAAAACGTCGATCTCGGAATCGTCATGTGCGATCGTTGCGCTGAAGTACAGGTTCCCATTGCTCGCCATCGAAGCGAAGAACTGACTGTGCGTGTTTACCATCGGCCCCAGATTTTTCGGCTCGGACCATTTGTCGCGTTCGCGCTCGCACATCCAGATTTCGTAGTGATGTGGATCTTTGCCATCAACTGGCCGATCCGAAACGAAGAGCAATTTTTTTCCATCCGGTGAAAGGACCGGATCGGAGTCGCGATATTGACCGGAGAATGGCAATATTTCCGGCGCCGACCATTTATTGCCGGTCAGATGGGATTCCCACATCGTGTAGAGATAATGAGGCGGCACTGAGCGATCGAAGTAGATCGTTTTGCCGTCCGGCGAAAGTGACCCCCCAAATTCGTCCTGCGGCGTTGAAATGATGCCTTCCCCAACAATGCGCGGCTCGTTAGCCGTATAGTTGCACACAAGATAGCTCAGATAATGGAGGAGCTTCCAGTCTCCGCTCCCGTTCTTGCGCCAAATCTCGATTCCGCGCGACAATCTGCGGCTCGCGCCTGCTGGCGTTCGCATCGTGCTTGTCCAATGATCGCGCACGAAAGCGAGATTGCCGGACACGAGGATCTCTTCAGGCTTGAAATCAATACTTCGTTGCCGGTCGGTGGCGGCGAATGAACGAGTATAGGATTCACGCAGACTCGCGAATGTGTCTAACTGATTGCCTGCGTACATTCCATTGATTGAACTATCGTAAGACGCCAGCGTGCCTGCGAGGTCGCGTCCGTTGTAGGAATCTCTCCAGCGCATCAGCGTTTGCCAGACTTCGCGGGCGCCGTTTGTGAACGCGTCTGGCGAGACCTTTGGCAACGTCATATCGCACGACGATTTCACTTCGCGGCCGTCTTTCTGTATCGTGAACGAGCGAATGATCTTCCACTTCGTCCCGTCTCGCTTCAGCACATCGATGCTGCGATTTGTCAGCCTAACGTTGGCCGCACCATCCGCAGCGACTTCGAACAGTTGCCAGTCAGCCAACGTGTAAGCGAGATCACCTGACGCACCGATTTCCAGATCGATCGGCTTCCATTTGCGAGATGGACCCACAGTCGCGAACGATTTCTCATATGACTGTCGCATTGCGTTTACATCGCTGTCCGCTGCGCCAGGGAATGTTGAGATGCCATCCGGCGCAAAGATCTCCATCGTTCCGGCGAGGTCCTTTTGCTCGTACGCGCGCAACCAATCTATGTATTGCCGGCGAATAGTCGCGGCCGGGTCGTTCTGCGCCGCGCGTGCGAGTTTGCCTTCGCCGAAAACAATTGCGATCGCCATGAAGATCCACAACCTCATCATCGATCGAGCTCCAGCGCGTTGGCCGAAATCCGATAAATATTTCCGACGCCGTTTTCGGTTGTGCGTTGTCGATCTTGCCACGAAGCGGTTGTCAGCTTTTCCTTCATCGGAACTTCGAACGGGCCGCGCTCGCTCGTGAAATAAAACCAGTTCCCATTCGGCGACATGGTCGGATTGCCTTCGCTCGCGCTCGTGTTGATGCCATGCTCGAGATGCCGCGCCGGCGTCCAGTGACCGTCGCGGTTGACGCTGACGTAAAGATCTGCCCGGTCGTAGTGGTTTCCGCCGCCTGCCAGCGTGTCCTTTCGGTAGGAAGCGAAGATCAAAGACTTTTGATCGGGGCTGATATAAGGGTTGACGTCGGCATCGCCACCGTTGATCTCAGGCCCGAGTTTCTCCGGCTGCTCGTATTTCCCGTTGGTCAGGCGAGCGCGGTAGATATGAAAATAACCGGGTACGCCGTCGCGGTCCGACGCCAAATACATTGTTCCATCGGCTGCGACCGCTGGATTCGTATCATTCTTTGCCGTGTTTATTGGTTCGCCGACTTCCTGCGCATCGCTCCAGTGGTTGTCGATCTTATCCACAAACCAAATGTTCCAATCGCGTCCATTCGGCTTCGATTTCGTCGGACGTTTTGAAGAAAAGAACAAGCGCTTGCCATCGGCCGAGAAGTATGGCGACGCATCGAGATAAGTTCCGGAAAGCGGCGCGACTTCAGGATGCGCCCATTTCCCATCGCGCAATTCGGAAAAACAAATGATCGAAATCGCAGGCGATGTCGTGTACGCGCCGCGCCGAACGAAATAAAATGTTTGTCCGTCGGGCGAAAACGATCCGCACGACTCATCCAGGTCTGTCGAAATCACTCCTTGCGCGAAAACCTCCGGCGCCAGTTCGGTTTTGTTGCCGGCGTGTCCCGCAGCGGCCGTGATCAACGCGGCCCCTAACAGTATTCCCAATGACAAACGCATCAGTGTTTGATCAACGACAGATATCGATCTGGCGCCGTGCATTCGCGTCTTTCCGATTCAACGATGTAACGCTTTAACGATTTAACGTGACGGCACGTCACTCCTTCGGCGGCTCGGGCATCGTTCTTAGCCCGACACGCGCAAGATACTCGTCCGCTTGAAGCAAATCCGTCCCGGCGCGCTCGATGATCTTGAGCAGATTGTCCATCGACGAAACTTCCTCCAGTTGCTCGGTCAGGAACCACTGCAGGAAGTTGATTGTGATGTAGTCGTTCTGCTTTCGGGCAAGTTCCACTAGCCCGTTGATTTGCTGGGTGACGTGAATTTCCTGATCGAGCGAGAGCTTCACTGCGTCACGCGCCGTTTTGAATTTCGATTTCGGTGCATCGATTGCCGGGATCATCACGCGTCCGCCAGCATCGACAACATATTTGATAAAGCGCAGGGCGTGCCCTTTTTCTTCCTCAGCCTGCTGAAAGAAATGCGAGGAAAGTTGCGGCAACGCCTCGGCCGCGAAATGCGCTGCAATCGCGTAATACTGCAACTCCGCGCTGAACTCGTATCCGATTTGCTCATTTATCGCGTCAATTACCTTCTGGCTTGTTAGCATAAGCAGAACCTTACCGCGGATTACCCGCCTCCGTCCAGCGACTACGGCGCGGCGGGCGCGGATGCGAACCGATGCTTGCGGCGCGTGCAAACATGATAAGCTCGCCGACGATGAAAGCGAAGGTGCCGGATGTGAGGATTATTACACTTCGCAATCAGAAGGTCGTGCTTGATGTCGATCTTGCGCGGGTTTACGGCGTAACAACCAAACGGCTGAATGAGCAGTTCCGACGCAATCGAAAGCGGTTTCCCAAGGATTTTGCGTTCCAGCTTACGACTGAAGAGAACAATGCCATGCGGTCACAACTTGTGACCGCATCTTCAGATCCGACCATGTGGTCGCAAATTGCGACCACATCGCGAAGGCGCCGACGGAAGACTCATCGTCCCTGGGCATTCACGGAACACGGAGCGTTGCAGGTTGCAAACATTCTACGAAGCGATCGCGCCATTGCGATGAGCGTTTACGTCATCCGCGCCTTCATCGAGTTGCGCGAAAAAGTTGCTACGAATGCCGCGATCCTGAAGCGTCTGGCCGAGATCGATCGAACATTGTTGCAGCACGACACCGCTCTGCGCGCCGTCTATCAAAAACTCCTGCCGCTCCTCACGCCTCCACCCGAACCGCCGCGTCGCCAAATCGGTTTCTCGCAGCCGTGATGCAGTCCGCTGTCGCCTGATCTGTGTCCTCTGACATCTGAATCGATGGCATAATTGACCTTTTGACTCGTAAGCATGGAAACCTTTCGTCTATTCTTGTCTTAGCGCAGCAACGCGCGATGATCAATCCGAGCATGAAGCGAGTTCCTCCCAGAGCGAAAAAGGAATCCAAGCCAAAAAAGTCGGTGACCATCCGCACTCTGCGCGGCAAATACAAGTACCTGGGTCTGATGAAGGAGCTGATGAGGTCGCGGAAGGACGAGCGAATTTATCAAAGTGGATGAAGCAGTGGGTCAGCGGCGTTCGCTGCCCGAATTTAGTTTCAGAACTTTCTCCCAAACGATCGCACCACCTGGCGTACAGAACTCCGCGATAAACTCGCCGGTGAACCGCGTAATCACTTTCGCGTATTCGGCTTGAAATGCCTCGTTCCGTTCCTTCGCTTTGTGCCCGAGCGGCTGTATGATGTCGATGTACAGATTGGGATTCCCGGAAATAAACTCCCAGAATTCCTGCCCACATAGTTTCAAGTAATCGCCTTGGTCGGCCACACGCGTTTTCCCGTAGCAGCATCCGTTCACGGCGACGACATTCTGACGACCGACATTGGTTCCAAGGATTCGCTTCGCCTTTCGGAAGTTGTCGATCATGCGGCGGATTTGACACTTGTGGCCTCGGTAAACGCGCTCGCAGATAAAACGTGCCAGACCTTCGAGGAATGTTCCGAAGATTCCTTCCTCTTGCGACGAGAGGTATGCGTCCAAAAAGCTGCGAACGAGCTCGGGACCTGAAACGATGTTCTTCGCGCGGAACAGATACGGATTCTTGCGCGTGATGACATTTCGCAGCTTGAGTTTCGTGAGACTTTCAAGCCGGCGCGAATGGAACGACTCAATGTGCTGCTCGATGTAATCGACGAGTTCTCGTTCCGTTATCTTTGGCATATTTCTTCGACGGCTCTTCAAATAGCCTTAGATCGGAACCCTCATTCGCAGACTTCGCCATCGCGTAATATTCGGGCATCACATCAATTCCGACCGAGTTTCTGCGCAGTTCGCGTGCGGCCTCACACGTTGTGCCGGAGCCTACGAATGGATCGAGCACCCAGTCGCCTTCGTCGGTGAAGAGTTTGATGAACCATGCCGGAAGCGCTTTTGGGAAAGCCGCCGAATGTCCTTTGTTGCCGCACTCGGTGGCAAAATGGAGGACGTTACTCGGGTACGCTTTGTCTCGATTCAACCAGTTCGCGATGTTCTTGCCGAACCCACTGCCGACCTGCGAATCGAACCGAATGACATCGTTTTTTCCCAGCGACTTCAGACGCGTCTCAGTCCATTTTCCCATCGGTACCATGACCGCGTCCTGATTCATTTTGAAAGTCGGCGATTTATTGAACTGCAAGCATCGCTCCCACGCGTCTCGAAACCGATTCGGCCATTTCCCCGGGTGACAGTTCTTCTTGTGCCAGATGAATTCCTCTGTCCACAGCCATCCCTGTTTTCGCATTCCGAGAATTAATTCGATCACGTAGGTGTGACGCTCGCCCCCGACGACTTTCTCTTTGATGTTCAAAATGAAAGTGCCGCCCGGTTTGAGAACACGGAGAAATTCCTCTGCTCGTGCCAAAAACCATTCGACGTACTGACTCGGCTTGACCCCGCCATATGTACGTGCACGACTGTCCGCGTACGGCGGCGAGGTGACGATCAGGTCGAAAAATCCGTTCGGATATTCACGAAGGCTTTTTGAAAATTGCAAATTGATCGCTATTGCACAACGTAGTTCCGAGCGGTCGTCTGCGGTATCCGTCACCTGGGCAAGCCGTCTAGGAATTCGTTCACGATTTTCCAGGTTTGCTCTCGCTGTTCAAGCCAGGGCATGTGTCCACACTTGTTGATAAATTTAACCATCGAATTCCGGATCAGCAGGTGCGCCTCATCGATGTTTGCCTCTCCCGCGATATCCTGGCGCCCTTGAAGCAGCAGCACCGGCACGGTGATCGCTTTCAATTTTGGGCGCAGATCAAAATCTCCCCCGGCTTTGAACGCGGGTATCACGTGTGGATTAAACTCATCCGGAGTGAGCTCCTTGCCGTACTGCAGACCTGCTTTGCGATCGTAAAAATAGGCGGGCGCCGTCGCTCGCACACGCTCGAACTCGGCGCGGTCGAAGTCGGCGGCGTGCCGTGACGGCTCAGTCCAGTATTCGATCGTCTCCATATCGGACGGGCATAATCGCGACTTCATATTCTCGACCATAACAGCAAGATATTCGCTCGTGATCGGCCCAGAGCCGATTGACACGATAGCTTGGACGTGGTCGGGGTATGCGCCGCCGAAAGCGACGGCCAGCATCATGCCCCAGGAGTTACCCACGACTATGAGTTTATCTGTTTGTAGCTGCTTACGCACAACCTCAATGTCTTCTATGTAGGCGTTGAGGTTGATTGTAGAAGCGTCGTACTTGCTAAGTTTCGATCTGCCCGTGCCGCGCTGTTCAAGCATGATGCAGCGGTATTTTTTACTGAGTTCATCAGCCACCGCCTGCATCGAGCGGATCTCTTCGCCGGGGCCACCACTTAGAATGAGAATGTACGGGCCGTTGCTTCCTACGATACTGTAATGAAGATCAAAACCGTCGCGGGCAACTTTTCCTTCCGCCGGAGTTTGCTGTGCTGTCGCATCGATTCTTTGTGCTGTATTGGCGACGAGAACCAGCAGAACGGTGATCAAGAATCTTTTCACAAGCGTCTGCCAACGTCGGCGTTCTCGCGGTTCGTCCATCCATGCCGTAACCTGCCAATCATCAGTTTCACTTCCTCGTCGAAATGAATTGCCTAGGAATGCTAACGCATCTCGCGAGGTAAAACTTTCAAAATCTTGCTCATTTCTCGGAGCCGCGATCGGCTGGTCGCCCGCCGGAACCCGGACGGTGAGATGCCAAAAAAGCGCTGAAACGTGGCGGTGAAATGACTGTGACTGGCGAAGCCCAAGTCCAATGCCAACTCGGTTAAGCTCGCCGGTCGGTCCAACAAACGTTCCAGCGCCAGCGCCAGTCGAAGGCGGAGATGGTATTGGTGGATCGACGGGCCGACCTCGGCCTGAAAGACCCGGGCCAGGTGAAAGGGGGAACAATGCACCGCGCGTGCGATTTCGGTCAGCGAGAGATTTGCTCCTGGCCGCTTGGCCATGAGAAGTTTAACTCGTTCGACCCACTCTTGTCGGAGTTGCAACGTGTCCGACCGGTGTTGCCGCGGTGGTATAGTTCGAAGGCGGTAAGCGTCTCTAAGAACCGCATAGAGCAGATTTAGCGCTGACTCTTCGATTTCAAGCGCGTCAATCCAGGCATCACCGAGGCGTCGGCGGAGTTCCTGTTGTTGAATAATGATTTTCGGTCCGATTAAGCCGTGAGTGAGGCCGAACGGCTTCCCGGGTTGGTCACGCGCCATCGGCTCGTAAGCACCCAGCACCTCTATCAGGGTCTCGGTCTGGAACGTGAAAGAGGTGCAATCGTCACCTCCCGGCATCGGATGACTGACGCGATAAGGCTCATTGGCATTGAAGAACAGTACGTGATTTGAGTCCGCGACGGCCTGCTGGTTGCCGACATGTTTGACGAACACGCCCGCACGCGGGAATACCACTTCATGCGCGGTCGTCTGTTCCTCTCCGCTGGGCCGGCCGGTTGAGGGACGACAGCGGACATCGGTGATCGACACCAGCGAGCCGCAGTAGCACACATGCGAATGAAGGTGACTCATAGGGCGTACACGATCACACGCGCAAGGTTAACCATGGCCGTTAGCCAAGCACGCATTTCTTTCGCGCGCGATCTTGTCAACATTTTGCGCACAGATTCGATCGATGTCGGCCCGCGTAAGCAAAGTTCGCGATCGCGAAACCTTGTCGCCAGCAATCGAGACACGCACGTTACCCGGACGAAGAATGCGAGCGCGAACACTTTCGGTCCCCAAAAAGAAAAGCCCCGCCACTTGAATCAAGTGGCGGGGTTCTGGCGACGTCCTACTCTCGCACGGCCTGTCGCCGTACTA
>QHOM01000188.1 GCA_003218785.1 Verrucomicrobiota bacterium | reverse complement strand
ACGATAGATAAACTCAAAGAAATCGAACCCGATGCCGACCCCGTTGATGCCGATCAAGCTCGCAATGTGCTCGATGTGGTCGATGTAACGATCGAGCGTGCTCTCTTCTTTCTTCGCGCTCACAAGCACCGAATTAGCGCCGATCACTCCGCCGCGTTCGCCGATCGCCTTGATTTGCTCGTCACTAATGTTGCGTTCGATATCGTAATACTTTCTCGCGTTTGTATGTGACACGATAGGTGGCTTGGTCGTTATCGCCAATATGTCTTCGAACCCGGTCGGGCTGATGTGGGCAAGATCGACGATTACACCGAGCGCTTGGCATTGCCGTACCACGTCGCGCCCGAACTCGGTCAAGCCGTCGCGCGAAGAGCCCGTTGAGGCGAAAATGCCGCCATCACCCGCAGCGTTGCGCCGGGCGTGTGTCAGCCCGATTGCACGGACACCGAGCTCATAAAAAACTCGCAGCAAATCCAGGTCGGTGCCGAGCGGCTCGACGCCTTCCATGGTAATGAGGAGCGCGATTTTGCGAGCTTTGCGTGCGTCACAAATTTCCTGATAACCCTTGCAGACAGCAAAGTCCCCCGATTCTTCCGCCTCCGCGTAAATGCGGGAAATCTGATCGAGCGCCACACGCAAACCCATTTCCGGCATGTAGCGATCTTCGATATAAATCGCCGCACCGAGGACGCCGATGTTACCGGCGTCGAATTCGGGCAAGAATTCGGTTTCCAGAACATTGTTGCGGCCACGTTTCTCGTACAGATCCATCGGCAAGTCGAAGTGAAGATCGACAATTCCGCCCGCCTGCAGCCGATCGATTCGCTCTTCGATGGATTTTTTCGTAGCGGTCATCGAGCATTGTAGAGGCGGCTGTCCCCAGCCGCAAAACTCATAGGCCGTGACTGGATCCTTAACACGGAAGCGGCCTTAGTGCCGCGATATCAAAACAAAAAGCCGTCACGCCCTGAAGCGTGACGGCCAATTGCGGAAAATGGTAGGAGCGATTGACCTCAATCGCCCGGGCGGTTCGGTGAACTGCCCCTACCTCTGGATTGCTTTACTGATCGTTCAGAACGGTTCGCGGTGCCGGTTTGTTCAGTTCGAGCTGCGCGCTCACTTTCTGGATTTGCGACGCCTGCTCCTTGAGAGTAGCGGCGAAAATTTCCATGCCTTTTTGTTGCTGCGCTACGGTTGACTTTAGCTGTGTAATCGTCGCTTCCTGTTCCTCCACTTTGCGGTGCGCTTTGAGAAACTCGTTCAGCAACATCGCGTTCACAGCGTCGTAGCGAACCGTGTAAACGTTGCCATCTGCGTCGCGAGCCACGAGGGCTCGGTTCACCTTTTCCACGTCCTCAGCCACCAGGCCAAATTGTGGGACGCCCTCGGGATCAAGGTCTTTCTTGTAATGGAAGGTCACTGGTTTGAGCGCGAGGATGGCTTCGCTCGCCTTGTCCATCGGTTTGATCGCGTCCTTGAAACGCTCCGAGGAAACTACTGTTCCTAACTGACCGTTGGAACCGACAATCACGCCTACGCCACCTGCAACCGTTGCCCCGCTAATGCCGGCGATAAAGGTTTTCGTCTGAGTTCCGGCTGTGCCGATGCGGATGCGCTTGGACTCACCAGCAACACCAACGTTGCCAATATCTATGTTGCTATTGCCCGTGGTGAGATTTAGACCGGCCTGAAAACCCAGTGTGATGTTGGAGCCGCCGGTTGTGTTGTTATAGAGCGCGTTGTAGCCGTTGGCGGTGTTATTGCGGCCGGTTGTGTTGCTAAATAGCGCTTGAAAACCGTTGGCCGTGTTGTCGCTGCTGGTTGTGTTGTTAAAAAGCGCGAAAGCACCGTTGGCCGTGTTGTTGCTGCCGATTGTGTTCTCTTGGAGCGCGTTAGCGCCACTGGCAGCATTGCCATAGCCAGTAGTGTTGCGGTAGAGCGCAACGTCGCCAATCGCGCTGTTCTTGGAGCCGGTTGTGTTGCTTAACATCGTACCGCTTCCGAAAGCATCGTTGTCGATGCCGGTTGTGTTGCTATAGAGCGCATAATCACCGTTGGCGACGTTGTAGTTGCCAGTGGTGTTGTAGTAGAGCGCATGACTACCGGTGGCCGTGTTTTCAATGCCGATGGTGTTGTTGAGAAGCGCATTACTACCATTGGCCGTGTTGTCGGTGCCGCTTGTAAGGCTGATGAGCGCATCATCACCCTGGACGGTGTTGTCGTTCGTTAAGCAGGCATCTTGACAAGTTGCTCGCGCTTGCGGCGCAAGCGCAAAGCAGGTGAACGCGAACAGCGCGAACGCCGAGTAGATAATATTCGTTTTAATCTTCATTTTTTATTTCCTTTCATCATTCTTCTCCGGAAATCGCAGAGCGAATTTTCCGAAAAACGTTTTGGTTGTGCGAACGAGCCTTCGCTCGCGGTTTACCCTGCGGAAAGAGGGTCAGGTGGAGCTCTTGGGGGAGACGCCTAAACAACTTAGCGCGGCGTCATGCTGGGGCCCCTCCGCACGGTGTCAATACTATTTTTTTGGAGAAATTTTAAACCCTCGATGTCGGCCGATGTGGAATTTTCGCGAATTCTTTACAGGCGGCCGTGCCCAGCCCTAAACCTGTTTGCGCCTGAGCAGCCTTCGCGATGCTACGGCTTGCCGAGGGGGCAAGTGCCTTCAGTTCATCGCAGGTAGGCGATTGACCCATTCGCCCAAGGCGGTTCGGTAAACCGCCGCTGCCTATTTGCTCAGTTCGAGCATCCGGAGAATCGGCACTTCCGCGCGTTTGCGGACGGGCTCGGGCAAGATAATTTCCGGTTCCATGTTCAAGAGCGCGTCGTGCGCCTTCTCGAGCGTGTTCATCTTCATGAAACGGCACTCGCCGCAAAAGCAGTTATCCGTCGGGCCGGGAATAAATGTTTTATCGGGAATCTCTTTGCTCAGTCGATGCAACAATCCAGCTTCGGTCACGACAATGATCTCATGCGCAGGCGACTCTCTGCAAAAAGTCACCATCTTTTCCGTCGAACACACTTCATCAGCCAGCATGCGCACGGCATAGGTGCACTCCGGATGCGCAACGACCGGTGCATCGGGATATTCTTCGCGGATGCGACTGATGCTGCGCGCGGTGAACTCGACGTGCACGTAACAAGTCCCCTGCCACAAATCCATTTTGCGCCCGGTCCGTTCCATCACCCAGGCACCAAGGTTTTGGTCTGGAACGAAGAGAATATTTCGATCAGCAGGCGCCGAGCGCACGATCTTGTCGGCATTGCCGCTCGTACAAATCACATCAGAGAGCGCTTTCACGCCGGCGCTGCAGTTGATGTAAGCGATGACGTAATAGTTCTTGCCGGCGTGCTCTTTCAAAAACTGCGCTAGCTTTTCGGGTGGACACGATTCGGAGAGCGAGCAGCCGGCATCGAGATCAGGCAAAATCACCCGTTTGGCTGGATTAATGATCTTCGCTGTTTCTGCCATGAAATGGACACCGCAAAACAAGATTACGTCCGCGTCCGTTTTCGCTGCTTGATAACTCAAGCCCAACGAGTCACCGACGAAGTCCGCGGCATCCTGCAACTCCGGCACCTGATAATTGTGCGCCAGTATGATAGCGTTCCGCTCGCGTTTGAGCTGTTGCAGCTCTTTAGCAAGATCAACTCCGAAATTTATACCGGCACCTACCATCGCCTAATATCACGGTTTCTTATGAATTCACAACCTAACGAGGCCCGATATCGCCTCGGTTTCATCGGTGCGGGCAAGCTGGGTAGCTCGGTCATTCGCGGTTTGGCGCGAGCGAATTTTTGCCCTCCACGGGAGATTATTGCGGGCGAACCGAATGCGGACACACGTGATTCTTTGCAGGAACTTGGCATTTCTGTTACGGCGGAGAACCCAGAGGTCGTAGAGCATTCAGGAATTATCTTCATCGCTGTTAGACCCGCAGTCGTATTACCGATTCTGCGCGAGACGGCCGCACTTATCCAAGAGAAGTTCGTAATCTCACTCGCGGCGGGAATTCATTTGAAGAGCATGGAAGAGATTGCTAACGCGCGCTTCATGCGCGCGATGACGAATACGCCCTCGGCGGTTTGCCGGGCAGCGACGGCGCTCGCGCGCGGCGCGCGGACGACAAGTCACGATGTCGATCTTGCGCGAACAATTTTCACTGCGATCGGAATCGTCGTGGAAGTTAACGAAGTACAGATTGACGCAGTGACTGCGCTTTCCGGCAGCGGTCCGGCCTTCCTTTACAGCGTAATCGAGGCGCTTGCCCAGGGCGGCGAAAAATCCGGCTTACCATCCGATGTTGCTGGAACACTTGCGACGCAAACTGTTTTGGGCGCAGCGCAACTGGCGAGCGAAAGTAAACTTTCGCTCGAAGAATTGCGAAAAATGGTTGTGACCCCCGGTGGCACAACCGCTGCCGGTTTGGCCGCGATGGAAAAGCATGGAACTTCCGAGGGTTTGATCGCCGCACTGGAAGCCGCGACGAAACGCGGCCGCGAAATGGCGAGAGAGAGTCTCTAGCTGTCGCCCTGAGGCGACGCCGCGCGGGCGCTGCACCACGCCGTCGCCACACCTTGCACCGCGAGCGGTTAGAGCGCTCTACGCATCGCGTCAATCGGAGCTTCACGGTCGAACCAATTGGAAAAAGAGAGCGCCCCCTGATGTAGTAACATCGGCAATCCATTTGCGCCACGCGCGCCCGCTTCATCAGCTGCGCGAAGCAAAGACGTTTTCGACGGACCATATACCGCATCGAAGACCATGTGATGCGGTGCCAGCAATCGGGCCGGGATTGGCGTTGGGTCGCTCGGATTCATTCCGAGCGGCGTGGCATTGACGATGAGATCGACATCCCCAAGTTGTGCCCGCAACGCCGCTTCATCCCACGCCACCGCTTCGAGGCGCGCCACCGGACCAAGCACGCGCGGCCCGGCAAAGAAAGACCGCAACCGCTCGGCGAGGGCATTTGCTTTTTCCAGCGTACGGTTGACAAGCACGAGGCGTTCGCAATTCTCGAGCGCACATTGCCAGGCAATTGCGTGGCCCGTCCCGCCACCGGCGCCAACAATTAGTACCCGAAGATCGCGCACATCGACCGAGAATTCGGTGCGGATGGCTCGCAAGAATCCTTCGCCGTCGGTATTTGAGCCGATCAGCTTCTTATCGCGAACACGGATCGTGTTTACGGCGCCTGCGCGACGCGCTCGTTCATCCACTTCGTCGATTTGCGCTGGAAGCGCGCATATTGCATCTCGATCTTGCACTCGCGCAGAGCAGCGTTCTGTATTTGCGGCGAGAGCGAATGCGCGACCGGATCGCCAAAAACCCCAAGTCGGATCGGCGGATCTACATCGCGCGCCGCCTCGGACCAATTTTCAAGATCGGCGAGTGTGTAACGCTCGGTGGTGCGTTTTTCTGTCATTGCTGCGGCGTCGAGGATACTACCGCCCGGCTCATTCGTCTGCTACTGTCGCGCGATTGCGATGACGGCTTCGACTAGCACTCCTGTTCCTTCGGACTTCATTCGCGACATTGTCGCGGAGGATGTCCGGACTGGAAAATACAAACTAATCCACACCCGCTTTCCGCCTGAGCCGAACGGTTATCTGCACATCGGCCACGCGAAATCGATTTGCCTCAATTTCGGCATCGCGCGCGAGTTCGGCGGCATTTGCAACGTGCGAATGGACGACACAAACCCCACAAAAGAAGAAACCGAGTACGTCGATTCCATCATGGCGGACGTGCGATGGCTCGTTGACGACTGGGGCGCTTCGCATCTTGCATTAAATAGAAACACCCCCTTCTACGCCTCGGATTATTTCGATCGATTTTACGAATACGACGTTGAATTGGTGTGCAAGAATAAGGCGTTCGTTTGCGACATGACCCCGGAGGAGACCGACGAGTATCGCCGGCTCGGCAAGGAAAGTCCGTTTCGCAATCGTTCGATCGAAGAAAACCTCGATCTGTTCGCGCGCATGAAAGCGGGCGAGTTCGCGGATGGCGCGCGCACGTTGCGAGCGAAGATCGACATGAGCGCGCCCAACGTGTGGCTGCGCGATCCGGTGCTCTACCGCATCCGGCACGCCTCGCATCATCGGACTGGCGACAAATGGTGCATTTACCCGATGTACGATTGGGCGCATACGTTGAGTGATTACACCGAAGGGATTACGCATTCGGTTTGCACATTGGAATTCGAAGTGCACCGGCCGCTTTACGAATGGATTCTCGACGCCCTCGAAGTGTCGCGGCCCCGGCCGCATCAATATGAATTTGCACGGCTTAATCTGACTTACACGGTCATGAGCAAGCGAAAGCTCATCCAGCTCGTGACCGATAAACTCGTGAACGGCTGGGACGATCCGCGCATGCTGACCATTTCCGGGTTGCGCCGGCGCGGCGTGACCGCGAGCGCGTTGCGGGCGTTCGCCTACAACATCGGTATCACAAAATATCCAAGCATGACCGACATGGCCGTGCTGGAACACACGATGCGTAACGAATTCAATCGCACAGCCGCGCGGCGGCTGGCCGTGCTGCGGCCAATCAAAGTTGTTCTGACGAATTATCCCACAGATCGGGTCGAAGAACTGAATGCCGTTAATAATCCCGAAGACAGGAATGTCGGAACGCGCAAAATCCCGTTCAGCCGCGAGCTTTTCATCGACCGCGACGATTTTATGGAAACGCCGCCGCCGAAATATTTTCGGCTGAGCCCGGGCGGCGAAGTGCGACTTAAATACGCCTACATCATCAAGTGCGATGAAGTGGTAAGAGACAACGCTGGCAAGGTTACTGAATTGCGCTGCAGTGTCGATTTTGAGAGCAAATCAGGCGGTGCCACTTCCAATCGCAAAGTCAAAGGGACGATCCATTGGGTCAGCGCGGCGCATGCGGTCGAGGCAGAAGTCCGGTTGTATGATCGGCTCTTTACCGTTTCCGAACCCGACGTGGGCGGCGATTTCAAATCGTTCATCAATTCGCACTCGCTCGAAGTGCTGACGGCGAAATGCGAGCCCGCGCTCGCCGAGGCGCGGCCGCCAGAGCGCTATCAATTCGAGCGGCTCGGCTATTTTGCGCTCGATCCGGATTCCACGCCTGACAAACAAGTGTGGAACCGCACGATTACGTTGAAAGATACGTGGGCGAAGGAAGCTAAAAAAACTTAGAGAGCGCGCGATCGATGCGCGCCAGCACTTTCTCTTTGCCGAGAACTTCGAGCAGATGATAAAGGCTCGGACCAATATTGCTGCCGCTGACAGCGAGACGCGTCGGATGAACGATCGCGCCAACTTTGACCCCGAGATTTGCCGCCGTGGTTTTCAATGTCGTTTCGATTTCGGCGGCGTCGAAGCTCTGAAGCGCGCTAAAAGCGTCGCGAACGGCCTTAAGTCGGGGCTTGTTCTCGGCGGTGAAATGTTTCGCGACGCCTTCCGGGTTGTAATCAAAATCGTCGGTGAAATAGAACCCGCAGTAGGCGAGCAGTTTGTCGAACGTGTTGATCTTGCCTTTGCACGTTTGCAGCGCCGACTGGATGTATTGCTCCGGGTAATTGTCGATCTTTACACCGCTCGACTTGAGCTTCGTTAACGCAAGAGCATAAAACTCCGAGTCGCTCAGCTCGCGCGCATACTCGCCGTTCAACCAATGCAATTTATCGGGATCAAACGTGGCCTGGCTGCGCCCAACATTATTGAGATCGAAAAGTCGGATGATCTCTTCGATGTTGATCTTTTCCCGATTGTCTTTCGGCGACCAGCCGAGCAGGCAAAGGTAATTGCGAACGGCCGCCGGCAGATAGCCTCTCTTAATGTAGTACTCCACGCTCGCGCCTTCGTCCCGCTTACTCATCTTTGAGCCGTCCTTGTTCAGAATGAGCGGGATATGCGCGTAGTGCGGCGGCATCGCGCCAAGCGCGCGGAAAATCTCAATGTGCTTGGGCGTATTCGAAAGATGATCTTCGCCGCGAATCACATGCGAAATTTTCATCTCCATGTCGTCAATCACATTTACAAAATGGAAAATCCATGACCCATCCGGGCGACGGATGGTCATGTCGGGATGGGTCTGTTCATTTGACAAATCGAAATCGATCTTGCCGCAAACGAGATCATCGACAATCACATGCTCGCGCGGCGAACGAAATCGGAGAGCCCCCTGATCTTCGAAAATATGGCCGCCATCTTGTAGTTTCTTCAGGTAGCTCTCGTAAAGTTCTGTGCGTTCGCTTTGCAAATAAGGGCCGAAATCTCCGCCGATGTGGGGGCCTTCGTCCCAATTGAGGCCAAGCCATTGGAGTCCGTCACAAATCGCCGCCATCGCTTCCTCGATGTTGCGTGTTCGGTCGGTGTCTTCGATGCGCAAAACGAATTTGCCACCGTGATGCCGTGTGAAAAGCCAGTTGAAAAGTGCCGTGCGCGCCCCGCCAATGTGCAAATAACCGGTGGGCGAGGGGGCGAAACGGACGCGGATTTCGGAAGCCATGCAATTGTCATCCTGAGCGAAAGCGAAGGATCTCGCAAATCTTCGATGCAACTGTGAGATCCCTCGCTCCGATCGGGATGACAGCAATGCTGTAGCTGCGATCTATGACCGCCGGTCGAATTAATGCGACGATCATAGAGCGCCGTTACAAAAAATCATTCAACAAAAATTCTTCCCGCGCGACGACGCACATGCCGATCTTGCGCAAGGTTCACCTTTGCAATGTGCGCTGCTGGATCGAGAAGGGAGCGGACGCGCTCGATCGCTTCGAATCCGATGTCGGAAACATTTTGCGCCCGCAACCA
>QHOM01000187.1 GCA_003218785.1 Verrucomicrobiota bacterium | reverse complement strand
CTCGATCTGTCGCGACAGAGCGAAGGGGTCCAACTCCTCACGCCGGTGAAGGAGATTATTTCTACTCGTGAGATAGTTCGAATCGTTCCCTTCGGAAGCCACCAGGCGGTCCAGCGGGGTGCGGGGGACATCGTAGCGGCGGCGCAGCTTCGACCCGACCCGCACCTTCTTCAGCAGCTTGGCCGAAGGCTGAAACAGATTCAGCCACAAGCGCAGCTCGTGGCGGTAAAGGTCGTTCATGGCCTCGACCGCCTGGGGGGTATCGTAGCGATCCCAGCCCATCAGCTTGCGGACATGCGTCCAGTTCTTCTGCTCGATGTAGGCGTTGTCGTCTTTCTTGTAAGGGCGGCTGCGGCTGAACTGGAGGTCGTGGCGGGCACACCATCGGCCCACGTGCCAGTTGATGAACTCCGAGCCATTGTCCGAGTCGATCCCCCGCAACCGGAACGGCAGGACGGCGTGAATCTCATCCAGCGCCGCCAATACCCCCTCGAGGCCCTTGCCCAGCAGAGCGCGTGTCTCCGTCCAACCCGTGTGAACGTCAGTCAAATTGAGCGAATACGCAAACTCGCCGCTGGCCGAATTGCCCGAGTGCGAGACCAAATCGACTTCCGCAAAACCGGGCATCTTCACCTGCCAGTGATCGGTCTTGATGGGGATCATGTGCTTGAGCAGCGTGCCGGGCTTGGTCTGCCCATAGAGCCGGTGTTGGACGCGCTTCTTGCGGGCTCGCAGCCGGCGGTCGATCTGGCGCGCGCTGATGCGCAACAGAGGCTTCTCCACCGCCGGGGCCAGTCGAAAACGTTTCCGCGTCCAGGGCATCCACAAGGGCAGCAGCGCCTTCAACCGGACCCCGCAAGGATAGCCGGCCGCCTCCCAAACCGCCCCCAACACCGAGATGACTTGCGTACTGTAGGTCGGCGTCCGAGGCCGGCGGGGGCAGGGTGGCCGTCCTCGCCCCGGCGGAGGACCGTTCAGCAACCGGATCGCGTACTTTCGGTGATAGCCGGTGTTGCGGCAAAATTCATTCAAGATGACTTTCTTCTCCTGGCGATCCGCTTGCCGATAGCGCGGGTGAATCGCCTTGAGGTATTCCCATCGCGAGCTTCGGCCCATCGTAACCCTCCTCGAAAAGTCTCAATTCGGGTTACATCGAAAATGGCGCGACGGGTTACATTTCTAAATGGCTCAACGCGCGCTTAGTAGTTACAAAATAGACGTCTCAATTCGAGAAGTTGACTTATCGCGGCGTCAGGAGTAACATTCGTCCCATCGTTTTCGTCCAAGCTCATGCAGACTCAGACGAGATCTCCAAGTCGCGAAGGGGGATCCAGGAAAACGAGGTAAGCGAGGGGAGAAAGCTGTGGGTCTTTAAAGCAGAGATCCGTCGGGAGAGGCTGCAACTACCCAGTTCAAAATGAAATGCCGTGAGTCTACCTCTCGAGAGCTGCTTTGACAGCACCCGGAATCATTGTTGGTGCGCCGGTCCGACCTCACGCTTCACGGAGTTTCACCAAGTTGCGCGTGGCCCACGTTGGCTTGTTCTCTGGTCAGTAGCTAGGAGGCCGAATGTTAATGAGGCGCGGAGGGGAAGGGATAGGGTGTGTCTTGCTGTCGGGTCTATACGTAGTTCTTTCCGCGCCGCCGGTGTGCGGGCAGACCGTGCCCCAGTTTGGACATGTGTTCATCGTCCTCGAAGAGAACCACGGCTACTCCCAAGTGGTCGGCAGCTCCAGCATGCCCTACCTCACCTCGCTCATCTCCAAGTATGGCCTCGCGACCAACTACGTCGCCGACACCCATCCCTCGATCGACAACTATTTCATGCTGACGGTCGGCGCTTTCGAAGCGAACAACATCGACAGTTGGAACTGCACCACGACGACCGGTGTGGTCAGCGACGACAACATCGTGCGCGAGCTGCTGAAGGCCGGTAAAACCTGGAAAATATACGCCGAAAGCATCCCTTCCACGGGGTATACGGGCTGCGACTCAGGATATTATGACAAGCACCACAACCCCTTCGCGTACCTGAATGACGTGGCTAACGACTCGACGCAGGTCAACAACATGGTGGACTTCACCAACAACTTCGCCAGCGACCTGGCGAATGGCACGCTGCCCGCGTACTCGTTTATCGTTCCGAATTCCCTTCACAGCTCACACAGCGGGACGCTGGCGCAGGCCGACTCCTGGCTTCAGAGCAACATCGACCCACTCGTTCAAAGCACGCTCTTCCAAACGGACGGTTTGCTGATTGTGGTCTTCGACGAGGACCAGAACACGACTAACCCTGGGTGCACGGGGTCGGGCAACAACTGCGGCGGCCAGGTGGCCGCAGTCATTGTCAGTCCGAAAATCATTT
>QHOM01000186.1 GCA_003218785.1 Verrucomicrobiota bacterium | reverse complement strand
GGTGCCCTGTGTGATATCGATGGCCATGTCGCCGAGCAATCCCAGCTGCATCAGCCGCGCCCTGGCGTCCCGATAGACTTTGGCGTTCTTGTCCACTTGAACCTCGACGCGAACTTCGAATTTTGGTTTGCCCGGCGTCGGAGTCGGGCTAGGGCTGGCGTTGGCTTCGGGAGGGTGAATGGCCGCTTCGGCTTCCTGCGCCTGTTTCTCTTCTTTGCCCGAGACTGGCGAGAAAAGTTTCTGGACTTGTCCAATCTTGCGCCCCGCCAACATGACCGGCGCGCCTTGTTTAATTGCCGCCGCGTTGTCGAAGTAAATCTTGTAAGTGACCAGCGGGCGAAAAAGCCCCGGCGCGCCGAGCAAGACCAGAATGAAGACGAGCACCGCGATCGTTCCGATCACGAGCAGGCCGGTCATGATTTCATTTCTTTGCAATTGCATCTTGGCTGTCTTCCAGAATGGGACCTTCGGTACTGCCGCTCAAGAACTGAGCGACCACTGGGTTTTCGGATTCCTTGAATTTTTCAGGTTCGGCTTCTTCAATGACTTTGCCCTGATACAACATAGCCATTCGGGTGGCGATGCGAAAGGCGCTGTCCATTTCATGGGTCACGGTAATCGATGTTACGTTGGATTTTTCGGTCAAACTGATAATCAATTCGTCGATCACCGAAGCGATGACCGGGTCAAGTCCGGCGGAGGGCTCATCAAGAAGGATCAACTCCGGCTCAAGAACAAGCGACCGTGCAATGCTCACGCGCTTTCTCATACCGCCGCTTAGCTCGGACGGCAGCAGATCTTTTGAATCTTTCATGCCCACAAGATCGAGTTTTTCATCGACAATCTTGTCAATCTCGCTGCGCGATTTATCGGTGAGCTCTTCGAGTGGAAGCGCGACGTTGTCGCGAACATCGCGTGAACTCAACAGCGCCGAATACTGGTAAACCATGCCGATGTGCCTTCGCACCTGCTGAAGTTTACGGCGCTGCAGCTTCGTGATTTCAAATTGCTTGAAAAAAATCGAGCCGCCGCTGGGCTGAAGCGTGCCGAGAATCAATCGCAAAATCGTGCTCTTGCCACTGCCGGTTTGACCCATGATTACGAGGCGCTCTTGTGGGTCGACTTTGAGTGAAAATCCGTCGAGCACTTTTTTTTCTTCGAACTGTATGCGCACGTCGCGCAGTTCGACCATATGCGACGGCGTGCTCACGCCGGAAAAAACACGGTGTAAACGATGTTATAGAGGGTATCGAACCCGATCACGGCGGTGATGGCAGTCACGACACTCGAAGTCGTCGAAGTGCCGACGCCGGCAGCGCCGCCTTTCACGGTCAGTCCTCGGTAACAGGCGATCGCGCCGATGAGTAGACCGAACAGCAAGCTCTTCAAGACACCGGTGACGATGTCTCGGATTAGCAACGCGTCTTTCACCAGGTCGAGAAAATAGACGAAGGCGATACTGAAATAGGCTTTGCAAACCAGACTGCTCGCGAATATCGCCGCCATGTTCGAAACCGTGGACAGACACGGCATCAAGAGAAAAAGGGCAAGTATTCGCGGCGCAACCAGGAAACGCAACGGTCCGATACCCATTGCCTCGATGGCTTCGACTTCTTCCGAAACTTGCATGGTGCCGAGCTCGGCGGTAAAGGCCGCCCCGATTCGTGCCGCTAACATGATCCCGGTGATAAGGGGACCCAGCTCGCGCGTGAAACCGATTGCGACCAGACCAGGAATCAAGCGCTCCGTTCCAAAACGTTGTAACTGGTAGCCGGTCAAGAGCGCCATGGTCAGGCCGAGGAAAAAGGAAACCAGTCCCACCAGCGGCACCGAATCGACGCCGGCGCGTTCGGTATGACGGAAAAAACTGGCAGCGCGGAAAGGCACGCGCCCGTGCTGAATGCGTTCGAGCGTTTCCTCGAAGGTATGCGCGATGAACCAGAACACGCTGCCGACTTCGCGCAGAAAATTGCGTCCAACTTGACCGATTTCCTGAGCAACCACAACGGGCGGATTAGCGTTCGCCATGTTCAGAGCAAGTTGCCTTACTTCGCGAGGTGGAAAAGGACAAAGTTGATGTCGCAGTTTAAACTGCACGACGTGAGATTGTTTTGCGTACCTAATTGCTTCTTTGCCGTCGTGCTATTTAGTGCCGGGGCGCTGGCGGCCGCTCAGGAGCAATCAGGTTCGGCGAAGGCTGTGAGCAAAGGAGAAACAAACGATCAGCCAAACATGGAAATAAGAAAGGTCGGATTCGTGGTGCACGGCGGCGCTGGAACTATTGAGCGCAGCGAGATGACCCCGGAAAGAGAGCGCGAATATCGTGCCGGCTTGGAGCATGCGCTGACAGCGGGTTACGAAATCCTGAAGCGCGCTGGGTCGAGCCTCGACGCGACGGAAGCCGCCGTGCGCGTACTCGAGGATGATCCGCATTTTAATGCAGGGAAAGGCTCAGTGTTTACAAATGTTGGCACAAACGAGATGGACGCGGCCATTATGGACGGTAAAGCCCTCCGCGCAGGTGCTGTCGCGTCTTTGAAGCACATAAAGAATCCGGTGAGCCTTGCGCGATTGGTGATGGAAAGATCCGGACACGTGATGATGGATGGCGAAGGCGCGGAAGCGTTTGCCAAGGAAAACGGCATCCAGTTACTGACGGACCAAAAATATTTTTTCACCAAGCAGCGCTGGGAGGCCTTGCAAAAGGTCAAATCGGCGGAAAAGAGCGGTGGCGGCGCTGGCGGAAAGAAATACATTATTACGGATCAAGATCGACATGGCACGGTCGGCGCTGTCGCGCTCGATCAGAATGGCAATCTCGCTGCGGCGACTTCAACTGGCGGCACGACTAACAAGCGCGCGGGACGCGTAGGCGATTCGCCGGTTATCGGCTCGGGCACTTACGCGAACAACGCGACCTGTGCCGTCTCCGCCACGGGTGACGGCGAATATTTTATTCGTGCAACGGTCGCGCACGAAGTTTCTGCTCTGATGGAGTATCGCGGAATGTCACTCAAGGAGGCTGCGCAGAGTGTTCTTGATAAGGTAGCCAAGCTCGGCGGCAGCGGTGGATTGATTGCGATCGACCGCCAAGGCAACATCGCGTTGCCGTTTAACACCTCTGGAATGTACCGGGGATATGTCGATCCAAACGGCAAATTCGTGGTGGAGATTTACAAATGAGGTTGTGAACCGTTGAACCGATAAAGCGTTGAAGTGTCAGACGATTGGCGATTTAACGATTTAACGTTTCACCGTTTTAACTCTTCGCCGCTTCAACGAATCTCCATGCTGCCGCCGTTTTCTATTGTCATTCCCGCTTTCAACGAAGAATCGCGCATCGCTAAGACATTGGGGCTGACGCTTAATTATCTTGGCAACGTTAGCCCGGAGAGTGAATTGATAGTCGTAAACGATGGATCGACCGACGCAACCGCAACCATCACGCGCGACGTTTTTTCTGAGACGAAGATCAACATCCGGTTGCTTGAGGATTTTCCAAATCGCGGCAAAGGTGCCGCTGTCCGTTCGGGATTACTAGCGGCGCAAAGACCAATCGGCCTTTTTTCCGATGCGGACCTTTCGACTCCGTTAGAGGAGACGCCGAAATTAATCGAGCCAATTGCCGACGGTAAAATCGACATTGCCTTTGGTTCGCGCGCGCTGGATCGGAGCTTGATCGGTCAGCACCAACCCTGGCGGCGTGAACAGGCTGGCCGCATCTTCAATCTTCTTGTGCGACTCGCCACCGGCCTGCCGTTTTGGGACACGCAATGTGGTTTCAAAGCATTTCGCGTCGATGTCTGCCGCCCCATTTTCGAAGCCGCACGTATCGATGGCTTCGCCTTTGACGTCGAGCTGCTTTATCTCGCGCAGCGCGCCGGATTGCGCATCTGTGAGATTCCCGTGCGCTGGAACGATGCGGAAGGAAGCAAGGTGCGCTTTTTGCAGGATAGCTTGCGGATGTTGCGGGAAGTGATCGCGCTAAGAACACGGCGCTCGTTTTGAAATGCCAATTGCGGCCACAGTGCTGTGCACCGTTTATGAATGGAACCTCGGCAGTGTGCCTGACGGCTGCAGTCGATTGACGAGCGAAGCCGGATGTGCTGCTGGCGCGACCCCCAACGTAGCCGACGAACTCTGCTTCCGCATTTTCGTCCGCTCGACAGAGTCCTGCCCCACCAGTGACGATCGCTATTTCTTAACGATCTCGGCGTTCTCGATCATCGCAATGCCGCCGCGATCGGCCATCTTGCCTTTCAGGGTAATGGTTTTACCGCAGTAGCCGGCGAGTTCGTCGTTCATCGGCTTGTGTTCGCCAACGACGAGATACGCTTTGCCCTCGCTTACGATGCCTGCCGGACCGCCGCTCCTAATGCACTTGGCCCCGCAGGATTGACCGTGTTTCTCGCCCATCGCGTTATGATCGACATAGCACATCATATCGACCACTTCGCCCGTCACTTCCTTTGACGCAGCTGCGTCTTTGCCGTGCTCGTCTTCCTGGGCGAAGGCGAGCGGTGACAACGCGAGAGCGCCGACAAAAGTCGCAGCCACTGCAACTTTCAAAACAGTGAGTTTGTTTGGTGTTGAGTTAAACATGAGACAAATGTCGGCGGCTTGGCGTTTTGGTCAATCAGCAACGGAAATCGCGTCCTACCCTTGCTTTTCAATCAAGTCCGCGAACTGCTCGAAAAAGTAGGAAGCGTCGTGTGGACCGGGCGCCGCTTCGGGGTGGTATTGCACGCTGAAGATCGGCAACTCCTTGTGCCGCATTCCCTCCACCGTTCCGTCGTTTAAATTTATGTGTGTTACTTCTACGTTTGGCGGCAGCGAATGTGGATCCACAGCAAAACCGTGATTTTGCGCCGTTATCGCCACTTTGCCGCTGCGCAAATCTTTTACCGGCTGGTTCGCGCCGCGATGGCCGAATTTTAACTTAAATGTCGATCCACCAAACGCGAAGCCGAGAATTTGGTGGCCAAGACAAATCCCGAAGATCGGTTTCTTGCCCATTAAAT
>QHOM01000185.1 GCA_003218785.1 Verrucomicrobiota bacterium | reverse complement strand
AGGCAAACAGACATCTGGCCGGTGTAAGTTGGCCAGAAGCGCGCTGTTTCGGCCGGGGTTCCAGCGAAAAAGATATAGAAGACAAGTGATCGTTTTGGAACTCGAGGGAGGCGATGTGGCGGGCAACGTCCAGGAAGCTCCATGTCCTTGATCGAAACGAAGCTGGCGGCGCACTTCTTCGTCAATCTTAAGTTCACGAAAATTGAGGGCGGCCGCCGGCCATTGCACGTTCCAACCGGTGGTCGTGACAAGATTGCTCTCGTGTGCGCGGTACCAAAGATGGGCGCCGAGCTCGACCGCAACAATCCAGCAAAGCGCCAAACCAAGCCAGGAAGTAGGAAGGATGAAAGTCGAATTGCGGATTGCGGATTGCGGATCGCGGAATGGTGATGAGGCCTGATTTCTGACCACTGACCAGTGACCGCTGACCTCTGTCTTCTTCCTGCCTAGCAGTGCCGTGAGAAGCAATGTGCCAACGAAAACAAGACCGACGATGGTATAACCAGCGAGGCTGTGCCAACGGTTGACTTCTGAGATATTTTCCGTGGCCGCGATCCAGACGAGAAAAACCGCGCGACAGAAATTGCCAGTGAGCGCGATCGCGACTGCACCCGCAACAAGCATGAATCGGCGCAAGATCGACAATCGTGTTAGTTTGCCGAAAAGCAGACCGATCATCAGCGCGGTTTGCAACGAACGCACACCGCTGCACGCTTCGTTTACGCCGACAAGTCCGCTGCTCACCCGGATGAGGTTTCCCTCCAGTTGCGTAGGAATTCCAAACAGCGTGACCGTCTCCGCGGCCACGGCGGCGACCGCGCGCATCAGACCTTGGATGATGGGAACTTCGATTGGCGTGACCCACGGAACCGCGACGAAAAAGAATGCGATCGGAAAGGCGAAATGGCGGAGCCACCGGTTTCCGCCCGCCGACCATATGCATAAGAGGGTCAGCGCCGCGACCGAAGCCGTGTGGATCCAACCGAGCGGTCGCCATTCTGGCGTTCCGATTTCAAAAAGACGAATCGGCAAAAGGAGAAGGAACGCGGGAACGCCGATGAGAATCCAAGGGAGAAGCGTTTTGCGCGGTGGAGACGGCTCAGGCCGATCTTGCCAGCGGAGCCAAAAAAGATAGAGGCCGAAAAAGGGAACGAACCACCCAAAGTGGTATTGCTCGTTGACGGACCATTCGCCGCTAAGTTGTTTGCAAAGAAGAAACCAAAGCGCCGTCAGCACGAGGAGAGCCACGATCGTCCGGGCAGACCAGTTTTTCAGAAGAGTTGATCCCGTCGATGGGGCCGATCGCTCGGCGGCAACTGATTGCACGGAGGGACAGTTCATCAAATCTCAATGCAAAGCGAACGTGGAATGGTTCTGCTGGAAGGACGGGCTTGCTCCGCCACCGTAGCGGCTTTGGCGCGCAGGAGGCTGCCCGTCCGGGGATAGTGGAACGATTTCCGGTTTCCGTTCGATATTCGAGTTTGGATGTTGGATGTTTGGTTAATGACTGCGACCCGGCAAATTCTCGGCGTCAGGTTCTTCAACGGCGATGTTGATGAAGCGGTCGCCTCGATGGTTCGGCATGGTGGTTTTCTCGTCGCCCCATCCGGGACCTGTTTAGCTCGGCTGCGTGACGACGAGCCGTATCGGCGGGCAATGCTCGCGGCCGACCTGGCGATCGGGGATAGCGGCTTGATGATCGTCATGTGGCGATTGTTGCGAGGTGAAAAAGTGCCGCGCATTTCCGGTCTTAAATATCTGAAACGACTGCTCGCAAAGCTGAAAGACGGACGGACAACAGAAATTTTCTGGGTTTTGCCCAACGAACGCGCGCGACGGAAATTGCTGGATTGGTCGCACCGCGAAGCTTTTGCGGTCAAGATCGACAACTGTTATGTCGCACCGCATTACGGATTGGAAATCGAAGATCGACATCTTCTGGCGCTCATTGAGGGCCGCCGTCCGGCGCATGTGCTGATTGCGGTCGGCGCTGGGCCTCAGGAAAAATTGGGATATTATCTTCGTGAAAATTTATCTTATCGGCCAGCGATCCATTGCACCGGCGCAGCGCTTGGCTTCATCACAGGCGATCAGATTATGATTCCCGATTGGGCGGACCACTTTTACCTCGGCTGGTTTTTACGATTAATTGAGCAGCCGCAAATTTTGATTCCACGCCTGACACGCGCGTTTGAAGTCCCGTGGCTGATCTGGAAATATGGCGAGAATCTGCCGCCGCTGGGGCGTAGATCAGAGATCGAAGCGTGACAATTTTCCCTGGATGGTGAAACCGCTGCTCGCGCGCGGTCTCTACCGTCGCGCTACGATGTTAATTGCAGCTCGTATCATGCGGCGATTTTTCCCCGGGTGGCTTTTTCCCATGGTCGCTCAGCTACGCGTTTTCATGCTCCTTTTTGGTTCGATCGTTTTCGCGGCCACGAGCCAGGCGAACGCAGAATCACAGCGATATAAGACCGCAGCGTCAGCAGTCCTTGAATCTCCTGCTCCGAAAGGAGGCTTGAATCTCGCTGTTGGGAATCGCGGCCTCGAGTCACTCTCGTTCAACGGCCAATCATTTCTCGATTCGCCTCGAAGCGGAGAGTTGCGGCTGGACAAATCCGTTCTTGGCGCGGCGATTGACGCGCTTCTCTCTCACACGTTGTCACCCATTCCGACGCCGAACAAACAGACGGATGCAGTCGATCTGGTTTATCCATGGGGACGCGTCTCGTGCGTTTACGGCAAGCAAGGCGACAAAATGACAATGCGAATTGAGATTTCGAATGCGGGTGCGAAAGAGATCGATGAGCTCTCGCTTCGTTTGATGGATTTAAATTTCCCCGGCGTTCCGGGAGGGGGCACACTTGAGGCGGGAATGTTTGGCTTCGGCTTCAAGGATACCGCGAGTACTTTACACCAATATCCCTCGGTTCCCTCAGTTGCCGATCCACAGTTTGTCGTGCCAATTGTCCGGGCGGATTACGGCACCGGCGCGCTCAACTTTTGCAGCGATGATCTGGAATGTTCCGTAGGCGTGCCGCATGCGCCGAATTCTCTGGCAAGAACCACCTATCCATTCGTAATTACTTGCCCCGACATTAAGCCGCGCGCATCGAAAACGTTTAATGTTTCGCTGCGCTTCGGGCCGGAAGGTTCGCGCGTGCAGAATCTGTCGGGCGACGTTCTGGAGCGGTACGTCAAGAAGTATCCCTTCCAAATAAACTGGAACGATCGCCGCCCAATTGGCGCGATTTACCTGGCCAGCTCAGGCATCAACGTCCCAACCAATCCGCGCCGCTGGATCATGAATGAAGGCAAGATCGATATCACAACCGACGCAGGCAAAGGCGCGTTTCGCACCGCGCTGCTCAAACTGGCGGATAATAGCGTCAAAGTGTTAAAGGACGCCAACGCGCAGGGAATGATCACATGGGACCCTGAAGGGCAGGAGTTTTTGCGGTCGTGCTATTACGGCGACCCGCGCCTCACGCCGGTTCTCGCGCCCGAAACCGAGTTCAAGGACGATCGGGGAATGACCGCCATCGACGAATACTTCGAAAAATTCCGCGCGGCGGGGCTTAAAGTGGGAGTATGCCTTCGCCCGCAGCAGATCACGATAGTGGATGGCAAGCCGGTGCATGGCGCGGCCGATGACTATCACGCCGCACAGGTTCTCAAAGACAAGCTCGCTTATGCCAAAAAGCGGTGGGGCTGCACGCTCTTTTACATCGATTCAACGGTCGTCGTTACAGGAGAATCCCTCGATCCCGATGTTTTCAAGGCTCTCGCCGACGCGTATCCCGATGTTCTGCTGATTCCCGAAAACGAGTCGATGCGTTACTTTGCCTACTCAGCGCCGCTTAATTCCTATATGCATCACAAGGTAACCTCTACGCCGGTCGGTGCACGGCTTGTTTACCCAAACGCGTTTAGCGTGCTGATGGCGCCTGATGGCGATCGGCCTCAGGATCACGACGCGCTAGTCGCCGCCGTGCGCACTGGCGACATCCTCCTTTTCAATGGCTGGTATCACAACGACGGAGTTACAAAAATCAAAAAGCTCTACGAAGAAGCGACCGCGAAACGGCCGGTTGGACCTTGAAAGCGATGGCGCTTGGGCACCGACTTTCGCCGCCTTGATAACACAGATGGGAACCTCGATTCCAATTGGCCGGGAGGACAGGGCGCCGGCCATCTGCTTCGTAGTGGCGGCAAAGGACCTCGGACTTCATGCCGACATGGCGGCTGTAGCCGCCTTGGCCGTCCGCCGGCTCCATCCGCGTGCACGCATAGTCGTCGCCACCGACGAACCGACGGCGCAGGCCATCGAGCGGCGTGGCCACGCTTTGCGCGAAATCGCAAGCGACGTCATTGTTTATGTAACTGGGAATAACGACCGGCGGATCAGTAGCCGTCACATCAAAACGGTTTTGCGCCAGCTGGTCAAAGGCGACTATCTCTATCTGGATTCAGACGCGATTGCAGTGCAGCCCCTCGACCGAGGCTGGCCCGAAGGAGGCGATCTGGCGTTGGCCCGCGACTGGAACCCGGGCGGTATTTCAGCGGACGAGTTACCCCAGGTTGCAATGCTGCGAGCGGAGCTGGGATGGCACTTCCAAGCTGAACGCTACTTTAACGGTGGTGTAATCTTTGTTCGTGACACCCCGGGAGCACACGCTTTTTACGAAGAGTGGCATCGCCGTTGGCAACAGGCGCTGTCGGTTGGATTTTGGCTGGATCAACCGGCTCTAAACAGCGTGCTAGCTACCGGGATCGCTAAGGTGGCAATCCTGCCCGACGGGGATAACTGTGCCATGCATTCCACCACGATGCTACGTGGCCGAGTGCGTGTCTTTCATTTCTGGACCGGCGCGCACGGAGACGAAATTCCCATGGGCACGCTCCTGGGTCACCTCGTCGCCCGGTTTCAGCGGGACGGCGAATTGGATGGAGAAGCCATCAGGCGCGCTGCGCGTGACAATTTTCCCTGGATGGTGAAACCACTGCTCGCGCGCGGTCTCTACTGTCGCGCCACGATGTTAATTGCAGCTCGTGTCATGCGGCGATTTTTCCCCGGGTGGCTTTTTCGCATGGTTGCTCAGCTACGCGTTTCCATTCTACGCCGGTTGCCAGGTCTCATCGCGCGATATCGGCGGAAGATGCTCCCGCTAAAATAGAAATCAGAGATCGGAGATCAGCAATCAGAAGTCAGAGGTCAGGTGGCGGGATTCCCGCGCACAAACGTGCTCGGCGCGACGTTTTCAAACACTACGCTCCCTGCTGAAACGATGGCGCCAGAGCCGATCTCGACGCCGGGTGCGATAAAACTGGCGGCGGCGATCCAACTGCCTTCACAAACCGTAATCGGCGCAACCTGCAGTTTGAAATCTTCCCGTCGAAAATCATGGCTGCCAGTGCAAAGATATGTGCGCTGACTGATGCAAACATTCGATTCGATGGTCACTGGCGCGAGCGTGAGGATGCCGACGTCTTCACCAATCCAGACGTGGTCGCCGATTGTCAGCCGCCACGGAAATGAGATGTTTACATTTGCGCGGATGACCACAGCGCGGCCGATTTTTGCGCCAAACGCGCGCAGCAGTGCGCAACGAAGAGCTGACGGCCATGGAAGCGCGTTTTGGAAAAAGAGAAAACGGACAAGCGTCCAAACGGCTTCTTTCCACCGTGGCGCACCACGATCAAAATCGCTGTTATCGTAAATGCTCAGATCCATCGCGCCAATAGCTATCACTGGGTGAGCCGCAAGGCGATGCTTAAACCATCATATCGATGAATGCCGCTCTCGAAATCGTCATCGAAGCCGGAGACATCGAGCGGCATTACTCACCCAAGCTGTTCTGGTACGCGAGCTATTTTATTTTCTTGTGCGGCGTGACGCACTGGTCGCCACAGCCAAACGGTGATCGAGATTTTAGGGCTGTCTCAGAGCCATTTCTAAACTAAGTTCGCTTCTAATCCTGACCAATCGCCTTGCCTCCGTTCCTCCATAACGTTTCCGATCTGATCCGGCGCGTTCTTTTCCTCGCCCGTCCTTACGGGCGAAAGAAGCTGGCATTGGTGTTCCTCCTCTCGCTGGCTCAGGGGATCTTCCAGGTGATCGGCGTCACCTCGATCTTTCCTTTTCTAGCCATCGCGTCCGATCCCGAGCGGATCCGCCACTCGCAATTCGGCGTGCGCTTTCTTGCGCTACTGCCGCCTATGAGTAATCGGGAACTGCTCATAACAGCCGGTGTTATCGCCATCGCTGCACTCCTTCTTTCGAACGCCATTAACTTGCTGGCCGAATATGCGCGCACCCGTTACGCGAATAGTTTCGCTCACTGGCTGCGCGTCCGGCTCTTGCGTAGAATGGCTGCGCAGCCGTACGGCTATTTCCTCCAACGCAATTCCGGCGACCTGCTTAGAAAAGTAATGGGCGACGTGGGGAATTACACCGGCGGTGTTCTGCTTCCACTGCTGGATAGCATAGCGCGTGCTCTAACCGCGGCACTCCTGCTCGTCACGCTTTTTCTCGTCCAACCCGTCATCGCCTTCTTCGCTGCACTGGGGCTCGGCGCGTTTTATTTCACTATTTTTCGTCTCCTTGCGCGGAAACGCCAGGAAGTTAACGAAGGTTTCCGGGCTGCTTTCGGTGGATCGTACCGCGACGCACAGCAGATGCTTGGCGGGATCAAACCGATCAAAGTGCATCGGGCCGAGGAACACTTTCTGAGCCGGTTCGCCGGCCACTCCGCCGTCGTCGCGCAAATGTCTTCTCGGGTTCCCATTATCGCCAATAGCAGTCGTTATCTTATAGAACCACTCGCGTTTGGCGGGCTCGTCCTTGCCGTCGTAGTGCTGGCAGTCCGAGGACGCGATTTTTCCGACATCCTTCCAAACCTTGGCGTCATGGCGGTAGCCGGTTACCGGCTGCTTCCAAGTCTGCAGCTCCTTTATGGCCAGGTGACGCAGTTAACCTCAATGCGGTATTCGCTGGACGAGGTCTTCGAGGAATTTGCTGCTGCGGAACAAGACGAAAAATCGGGCAATGTCGAAACTTCCCTCGGGAGACCACGCTCGATTGCGTGGCACAACGCGGTCACGCTGGATACCGTTTCTTTCGTTTATCAGGGTACTGATCGGCCCGTCCTGGATCGCTTCTCGATCACAATTCAAAAGAACATGTCGATCGGCTTCATTGGTCCCACCGGTTCCGGCAAATCAACTTTAATCGACCTCCTGCTTGGATTGCACCGGCCGACGAGCGGACGAGTCCTCATTGACGGCCAGCCGCTTACTCCCGAACTGATCCCGTCGTGGCAGGCTACGATCGGCTATGTCCCACAGGAAATTTTTCTTATCGACGACACCATCGCTCGCAATATCGCGCTCGGAGTGCCGGACAACGAGATCGACAACGCGCGCCTGCGAGAGGTCTGTGCCATGGCTCAGATCCTGGACTTTATCGAAACCGAGCTGCGGGACGGATTTCAGACTACCGCGGGAGAGCGCGGTGTCCGCCTGTCTGGGGGAGAACGCCAGCGTCTCGGCCTGGCCCGAGCCCTTTATCACCGGCCTTCGCTGCTTCTTCTGGACGAAGCGACCAGCTCGCTTGATATCGCGACGGAAGCAAAGTTGATCGAAGCGTTGCGGCAGCTATCGGGCAAACTCACTATTGTCACCGTTGCTCACCGCCTGAGCACGGTGGCTGGCTGCGACAAGCTGGTTGATCTGAGTAATGAAACCGCCGCTGTGGCGAACCTGCGAAGTGAATGCCGCTGAGCAGACGTTCGCGACCAGGGAAAATGGCGTACCCAACCCGTTGCATCACGACGGGCACGTGGACACGCCGCAAGAGGTTGCCCACATATTGGAAGACTTGGTTGCCAGTGGGCTCGCGCGCGATGCCCAAACCATTGGGATCGAACCGGATTCGTGCTGATGAGTTTATACAAATCTACGGCAAAGATATTTGACCATAGGAGATTACTGGCAATTCACATCTGAATCATGAATCAGGACTTTAACCCATTAAAATCTAAACAGCTCTTTGCCCATCCTGAAAGGCTGAGCAAAGAGTCTGCTTGGAATGAGCACGTTCCATTTGCCATGCTTCTGGTAGAGTTGCAACGCCCGCGCGTTATTGTGGAGCTGGGAACGCATTGCGGTGTTTCTTATTGCGCTTTCTGCCAGGCTGTCAGGGAAACCGGGGCTGGAGCCAGCTGTTATGCCGTTGACACTTGGGCTGGTGATGGTCATACCGGGCCTTACGGCGGTGACGTTTATCAGAACTTAAAAGCGCATCACAAGCAGTATGAATCTTTCTCACAACTGTTGCGCATGACGTTTGATGAAGCTCTTCAGCAGGTTCCAGATGAGTCAGTGGATTTGCTTCACATAGACGGCCTGCATACATACGAAGCCGTGAAACGAGACTACAATACTTGGCTACCTAAGATGAGCGAAAGAGGCATAATCCTTTTCCATGACACTGTCGTTACTGAACGGGGTTTTGGCGTCCACCAATTGTGGAGGGAACTGACTCCGAGTTTTCCACATTTCAACTTTGAACATGGCTGTGGCCTTGGTGTTCTCGCGGTCGGCAAAGACCAGCCGGAAGCGGTTATAAACTTCTTGCAAACGGCCAATGCAAATGCCTCTACGACCCGTGAATTGTTTTCTTCTTTGGGACGCCGGGTTCAAGCCGAAATCGTGCTTGCTGACATGGGCGAAGAGAAGAGGGTGCTATCGCCCTTGAAAATAACTTGTCGCAACCTTTGTAAACTGCTTCTGCTCAGATCTGGGTTCCTACGGAAATCATGAAGTGAGCTCAGCCGTCTGTAAGAGATTGAAAAACAAAAGCTATTTCCTTAAGACTCCAAAAAGTCCAAAGCAATGACCACTCCTTTCGAATAGGATCGCGTTAGAAGAAATGAGGAGTTCGCGGCATTGTCTCAGCGATTGACCAAAGGCGCAAACGTCGCGAATAAAGTTTTGCGAGTGTTTAAAATGAAGCGCCTAGCGGTTTATGCTCATTTTGGTGAAAGCCCGAAAGTGGCCCGGTATGTCTCGTATTTTCTAAAAGAACTCCGTTCTCTCGGCTTTGAAATTTGTTTTGTCTCTAATTCGCCCGTCTCAATCGAAAGTCAGTCGGAGATTTCCACGCTATGCCAAAAGTTTATCCAGCGTGAAAATAGCGGTTACGATTTTTCCATGTGGCAGGCCGGCTTGGCGGAATACGATTTATCCAAACTGGAAGAACTGTTGCTAACCAATTCCAGCATTGTCGGGCCTCTGCAGCCACTGGCGCCGCTCTGGAAGAATTCATCGGTGAACCAATGCGATTTTTGGGGTCTAACCGATAACGATGAGTTTGGTCTTCATTTGCAGACTTACTTCATGGTATTTCGGCGGCAGGTGATTCAAGACGCGCGTTTCATGGATTTCTGGCGTTCAGTCCTGCCACTCAAGGACAAACAGCAGGTGATTCAAAATTACGAAATTGGCCTGACCCGCCGGCTGGAAGAAAATGGGTTCAAATGGAAGGCGGTTTTCGCCCAAAAGCGCATGTGGTCATTGTTCTTGAGACGCCGCAGCTTCGTGAAGAAAATTGGGGATTGGTATTATAATCGGGGCTTGCCCGGTCGAAACACGACCACACTTTTACCGGATTTGCTTTTGCAATGCGGGATGCCATTTTTGAAGGCCTTCGCGAAGAGAATTGGGGATTGGTATTATAATCGCGGCTTCCCCGGTCGAAACACGACCACACTTTTACCGGATTTGCTTTTGCAATGCGGGATGCCATTTCTGAAGGCGGCGTTGCTGCGTGAACCGCATTGTCACGTCAGCCCCAAGATGGCATTTGAATTACTGGAAGCCTCGAGTCTGCCAGTGGAGATTCTGGAAGAATTACGCTTGAAAAACAATCCCGCCTGAAATGGCTCGTTACAAGCTGGTTCGTGAAACAGATGAGGAGCTGCAGAATCTGAGGGAGCGAATCCGAAGCATTGAAGCTTCGTGCTTATTGGTTAGAGCACGGATTACTTGCCCCAGCTCCACTATTGCGGAAACTGTGGCTTGTTCGCTGAGAAGATGCTTCTTCCCCCTCCGTTGATTTCAGACGCTGACGGTTCTGGTGCGCGGCCTTTCTGGTCGGTGATGATTCCGACGTTCAACGCGCGAGCGGATTACCTGGAGGAAACGTTGCACAGCGTTCTCCAGCAGGACCCCGGCCCGGATCAAATGCAGATCGAGGTAGTTGACGACGGCTCGATGGATAATACCGCTTCCGAAGTTATTCGCCGAGTTGGCGCGGGCCGGGTGGCGTTCCACGCCGAACCCCAAAACCAAGGCTTGGCAAATACTTGGAATAGATGCGTTGAGCGGGCTCGTGGGAATTGGGTGCATATCCTCCACCAGGACGACATTGTGCTGCCGGGGTTTTACGATCATTTGCGCGAAGGAGCCCAGCACAGCGACGCTGGCGCGATCTTTTGCCGGTACGCGATGGCAAATTCAAAAGGACATTGGATGAGTATATCCGGCCTGTACCGGGAATCTGCCGGCTTACTTGACGACTGGCACGCGAGGATCACCGTTGAGAATCGAATCGTATGCCCAGCGATCGCTGTTCGAAGGCTCGTCTACGAGCAGCTCGGAGGTTTTTTGCCGCGATTGCACTTCTTTCCTGATTGGGAGATGTGGCAACGAATTGCGTCTCAATTTTCGTTCTGGTTTGAGCCCTCAATTCTCGCTTGTTACCGAGTACACTCCAACTCTGCCACATCACGCATGCGGCGCGACGCTGCGGATGTACGCGAAGTACGCGAGGTGATCGATCTCACGACGGCTTACCACAGCCTTGCCCGCGGTCGTGGGCTTGCCAGGAAAGCGCGTTTGTTTTACGCTGAACTCGCTGTTTTCCATACGCGCGAAATGCTGGTGGAAGCCGGATTTCGTTCTGCTTGGAAGCAGATATTGAAGCAGATGTTTGAGGCCCTGCGTCTCTGTCACAGCCGACGCGTCATCTGGCAGATTTGCTCGTTTCTTATTTTATGGTTTCGGATCATTGCATCGCGACTTAAACGTCGGATGAAGTCGAAAGTCAATGCGCCTGGTCACAGTTAGGAAAAAGGCAACTTGCCGTACATGATCTTATGCAGCTGTCTGTGATAATATGTTGTCACAACCCGCGCATGGATTATCTCGCGCGCGTTCTGAAAGCGCTGAAGGCTCAGACGCTTTCAACAGACAACTGGGAGTTGCTTGTCGTTGATAACACCTCAAAGGACCCAGTGTCTGCGAGCCATGACATATCCTGGCACCCAGACGCTCGTCACGTCCGCGAAGGAAAGCTGGGATTAACGCATGCTCGTCTGCGTGGAATCGCCGAATCCAGTGCCGATTTACTTATCTTTGTTGATGATGATAATGTGCTCGCCGAAAATTACCTCGATGTCGCGGTTCAAATTGCGACAGATTGGCCATGTCTCGGTGCCTGGGGCGGTCAACATTTTCCGGAGTTTGAGGGTGGTGCCCCCGTCGAGAAATGGAAGGTAGATCAATGGACGAGCACGTTCTCCCGAGATTTGTGGTCCAATAACTATGACCCGCGAGTGACGCCGTTTGGTGCTGGATTGTGCGTGCGCAGGAAAGTGGCCGAGCAATATGCGGACTTGGTCAAGACCCATCCGCTGCGTCGATCTTTGGATCGAAAAGGAGAAAATTTGAATTCAGCGGGAGATATAGACATGGCATTCGCGGCCTGTGACTTGGGCATGGGTCTGGGGCGGTTTGTCAACTTGAAGCTGGATCATCTTATACCTAAAGGACGGACAAACGATGATTACCTCCTCCGGCTCAGTGAAGGAAGTGGATATTCTCAAGTCATTTTGGACGCCTTGCGCGGAATCAAAACCTCCCAGCCTCGCCGAATAGATCGGATCGCGAACTTTTTAAAACGACTGCTTCTTGAGCCCATGGAACGCCAGCTGGCGATGGCATCCGAAGCCGGCAGGACGCGGGCGATCAATGAATTACAGCAGGTACGGAAATGAATTATTACGCGGAACTATACAAGCGATGCCCTCCGCCGACCGGGAACATGTTCGGCAGCAAAAACGATGGCTATGCCGAACGGCTGGCCGAAGCCCACCGCCTCACCGGAATGATGCAGGTTCAACGACCGTTCTGTTTCCTGCGTCTTGGCGACGTCGAACTAAAGTATCTTTTGACCTATCAGAGCAACCAATTGGATCAGTTAGATCGTTCGGATTATGACGACGGTCGCTTGTCCGGCACGCAAGGCTGCGGCAATCCCGGCCTTGGCCCCAAATATGGAGAACGGTTATGGAGAGCGTACGAGCAAGCTGATTACGTGGACTTCCACGAGAAGAATTGGCCGAACGAACATTTGGTTCCTCGATTAGCTCTCGAGATGGCGCCGGGTTCTTATCGCAACCCGACAAAAGAGGCGTCGCTCGTGTTTCTCACGTGGACGGAGAGCGAGTTTAAGCAATACTGCCAGGACCGACGCATTGGGTTTGCTGGCGCCGAGGCGCGTTTGCTGGACCTCCTTTCACAGACGCCTGAGTTTAGGCGAGCGGCTAATGACTATTGGCCCGAAAGGGCACAAATTTTCTATCATCAGGTGCGAAACGACGGCCGGGATCTTGATGCTAATCTGGACTTAGTGAAAGAGGACGTGCGAAAGTTCATTAAAGCACACAGGCTGGATACTCTCTTTTTGGCGTTGGGAGGAGGGGCTAAAATCTTGGGCTACGAATTATCCCGCGAACTGGGAATTTGTTGTTTTGATTTTGGTGCGACGATTCGGGCGTTCACCTACAGTGGATGCGACGGAAACCGCGTTGCGCGTTCTCCCCATTCGCCGTTCTTTTTTCGTATCGCGTTCGAAACGCACATGGACGCACTTGAGCAAGTTTTTCCGAACCTGGCGCCGGCTGAGTTTCTCGCAAAGGCACACGGTCAGCTCCTGCTGGAAGTAATGAAAAAAGAGGTGGGCTGGACCTTTGCTTCCTGGGAATTCGACTTCAGCCCAGAAAACGTCTCGGCTTTTCGTAGAGGATTCAAAGAATATCGTCAACGCTATGGCAAACTGTTCAACTCATCTTCTGCTGCAAAAATGGAGCGGGCCGGCTTCCTTCATTTTTGCGGCACCCATCGGCTGACACTGGAAGGACGCGTCTTTCTACTCTCATTTCGCCTCAAGGGGCTTGCCCGTCGTTACCTTCATCCGCGGTCACGGGATCGATTCACGGATGCTTGTGCGCCACAAACACTCGGACGATGCCGATGTGGCAGTTTATTTGGGTGATCCCAGTTTCGGTTACCGCGCTTCGCGTGTTCTTCGGCGAACCTGGATAGACTACCAGGAAAAGCGCTCGCGAAGGTCTGGCGGGAAGGTGGTGTGCGGGCTGACGGATCCGCGTGCTGACCTGCTGCGAGACGTTGGCCCGGAAATATCCGAAGCCGACGTTATCAATATTCATAAGGTTGAGCATTTTGTTGATCTCCCGGCCCTGCTCCGACACCTTCCTCCGTCCAAACCGGTAGTTGTTACACTCCATGATCTGAGTCCGATAACCGGAGGCTGTGATTATCCGGGCTCGTGTTGCCGGTTTCAGGCAGCGTGCGGTTGTTGCCCGATAATGGATTCACGTCGGGCAGGCGACTATTCGCATCGGATCTTTCGCATGAAAGAGACGGCGTATTCGAGACCTTCGCCGGGGCGCTTGGCTTTCGTGGCCAACAGCTTTTGGAGCGGAGACAAAGCTAGGCTTAGTGCCCTAACCAAAGGTAGAAGAATCGAGGTCATTCATTACGGACTGGACCAAACCGTTTATTCTTCAGAAAAGCGGCGTGAAGCCCGGCAGGCGCTCGGCGTTGGCGCGGAAGAGCTGGTGCTGTTGTTTGCCGCGCATGACTTAGGCTGGCCGCACAAAGGCGGGCGCTATTTGCGGGACGCCCTGATGAATGTCCGTTGCCAACGGCCCATTCGTCTTTTGACAATGGGCGCGGGACATTTTCAAGTTGGCTCCGGATATCGCCATACCCATTTTGGCCAGGTTGAAAGCGATGAGCTGCAAGCGTTGCTTTATCGGGCGGCGGATGTGTTTATCATTCCCTCGCTGGAGGAGGCCTTCGGCCAGGCTGCCTTGGAAGCTATAGCCTGCGGCGCGGTCGTCGCGGGGTTTAACGTGGGAGGGATCTCGGATATTGTTAAATGTGATCTCAACGGACTGTTGGTCGAACGGCAAGATACGCAAGCGCTGTCCGAAGCAATACAGAAACTTCTCGATGGCGATGCGCTCAGGCATCGCTGGCAGAGCTTTTGCGAAACCTGGGTGGGTGACCATTTTTCCTATTCCAAAAACGCTGCTGCCTACGTCGCACTTTACGATTCACTGCTCAATGTTGAACTGCGAAATCAGGATTTAAAGCGCCGAGATCTCCAGACTTCGCTTTGATAAGCTTTCGCAAAATGACCCAGCGAAAACTCAAGATCGCGATTAGCATTTTGTGCTTCAAGCCGAACACGGGAGGACAGCACGCCCATGCGGAACAACTCTCGCAGCATCTTCAAAAGCGCGGTCATGACGTAGTTGTTGTCGCGCGCGCGGCAACCCGCGTGCCTCGCGGGAGGGATTACTTGTTTTTCAATGAGCCTGACTCAATCCTCACGGTCAACGGTGTGCCCGTCAGACCACTTAAGTTCTCGCGAATCTGGCTGCCAGTTCTCTGGTTCCTTGGCAAATGCATAGTCCGGCCTCACCTCGAAGGGTTAGCCGTGAAATTATATCAGTTTGTCTCCAGAAAAGCCGCGCGTAATTCCTTTGCAGGAATGGATGTTATCCATCATGTCGGCGAAGCCTCGCCGTTAAATGGTTTCGCTGCGGCCGCCGCCGCCAAACACTGGCGAGTCCCGTTCGTGGTTCAACCGACTTGCCATCCCCATCACGTAGGAGATTCACCCCTGGATGTGCGTCTGTTTGCCAACGCTGATCGCCTCTTGGTTCATACCAAATACGAAGCAGATTACTTCCACCAAAAGTCATTTCGATGCCCTATCGACGTGGTTGGCAATGGCATAGAAGACCGCGCCGATGGAGATGCCAAGCGCTTTCGAACCAGGTTTGGCGTTGCCGGCCCATTCATTCTGTTCATCGGACGAAAGGATCGGCAAAAGGGCTACCTGTTGCTCCTGGATGCGTTTAAAGTTATTCGCCGCCAGCGGCCCGATATAAGTTTAGTCTGCATGGGGCCAACGGAGTCGACGGCTAGACAGCAAGAAATCGAAGGTCTGATAGATTTGGATTTTACTTCCGAGGAGTTGAAGCACGATGCACTGGCGGCTTGCACCTGTCTCTGTACCCCTTCTGAGGGAGAATCCTTTGGGCTTGTCTATATGGAAGCGGGGCGATACGGCAAGCCGGCTGTAGGCCGGAAAGTGGCTGTGCTTCAAGAATTGCTGAACGACGGTGCCGCGGCTCTGTTGTTAGGAGTCCCGGATGAGGCGCGCAACAGGGCTATACTTAGCCCGGAGGCTCTCGCGGCCGCCCTGTTAAAACTGCTTTCAGATCCAAAGGAATGTCACCGCATCGGCGAGAATTGTCGCGCAGTTTCGGAGCGATTCCTCTGGCCTCGTGTTGTGAAAAAATTCGAAGCGAGTTATTACGAAGCCGTGAACGACTTCAAAGGCATCGATCTGGTAAGCACCAGGAGCAGTGATGATACGACCTCGAGATCCAAATGAGTTGAGGAAGCTGCCGCGTCTCCTGCGTGCGGTCGCCTGGAGGCTGCCCCTGGAGTTTGGTGAACTATTGGGAAAGCTAAGCTACAAGCCAATCGACCGCTGCCTCAATAAGGATAAGCTCGTCGAGCACATATCCGAACGCGGGGAGGCAATCGAAGAAACGGCGGTCACTACCGGGCAACGGAAGGTATTGTTCAGCGCTCTGGCGCATACCGAGAAAATGTCGGAGGACATTGCCGAAATCGGTGCCTGGCGGGGGATCACGACCGCCGCAATGGCGGGACACACCGTCAGGCGAGTTTATGCCATAGATCCTCACAAGGAAAACGAGTTTCCTGGTATCAATGAAGCCTTCGAAGTATTTCGCAAACGAACCTCCCCATTCTCCAACGTCGTGTATGTGAGGCGTTCCTCGGGGGACGCGGCAAAAGAACTTTCATACATACCTCTTAGCTTGATATTTGTGGACGCCATACACGATTACATCAACACTTGGTTCGATTTTCGAGTTTGGGGTAGTTTGCTTGTTCCCGGCGGGATCATCTTGTTCCACGACGTGGATGACCACGCCGGGAGCAATCTGGCCTGCCGGCGGATCCTAAGGCAAAAGAACTATCAAGTCTGGGGTTATTGCCCCAATCTCGTCGCCCTTAAAAAGGTGGCGGAAGCCTAAACTGCGAAAACCTCTCGACCAACTGATCAGTGACAGATAATCTCACCGTAGCTCACCTGGGCGCAGGATTGGGGGGCGGCGCCAATATTGCCGGCCTTCGCCTCCACCAGGCACTGCGCAGAAGGGGGCTTGACAGCCGCTTCTACTATGGGTCGGGTGATTCCAACGATCCAAGCCTCATCCCTGTGTTCCAGAATCGCTCCTTTCTCTGGCGTAACATTGCTGCCCTTGCCGTGAGTTGGCGTAGTCGCAAAGAAGCCCCAGGAGGCTTCGTCACCAGCCCAAGCTGGATACGGAGAACGCCGATTCAGGCCACGGGAAAACTACCCAGGGTGGTCAACCTCCATTGGGTGGCAAGATGGCTGGACCTACCCAGTTTTTTTAGTTCATTGCCTCCAGGATTGCCGGTGGTGTGGACGCTCCATGATCTGATTCCCATTACAGGCGGTTGCCATTACCCCGGAAAATGTGCGGGTTTTACCCAGACGTGCGGCAATTGTCCGCAACAAAAACGGCCACATCGCCATGATGCCACGCATAAATTTTTTCGCGTCAAGGCACATTGGTACAAAAAGATTAACTTGCATTTTGTGGGCAACAGCGAATGGACGACCGCACAAATTCGCCGTTCCGGACTTGCTAAATACGCAATGTCAATTCACACGATTCACTACGGTCTGGATGTCGGGGAATACAAGTCCGTGGACAAGCTTTGTGCCCGGCGGGCGCTTGGAATTCCTGATGACCGTTTCGTGGTCGGTTTCGCGTGCGTGGATTTTTCCGAGGAACGAAAAGGGGCGGGTCGATTGCTCGAGGCTTTAAAAGTTCTGCCGGCACGAAAAATTCTTCTGCTGACCTTTGGCGCAGGGAAGTGGCCCCTGGCCAGCGAGATTGAAACCATCCAATTGGGAACTCTGAATAGTCCTCAACTTCAATGCTTGTTCTATTCAGCCTTGAACGTGTTTGCCACCCCCAGCCGGGCAGAGACTTTTGGGAATACAGCGCTGGAAGCCATGGCGTGTGAAACACCGGTAATTGCTTACGCGGCGGGAGGTTTAACCGACGTAGTCGTGGATGGTGAAACAGGACTGCTCGAGCCGGAGATTGGAAGCGTACCCGGACTGGCCCGAATGCTGCAATGGATGTGGCAACACCCCGTTGAACGTCAAGCGATGGGCATGGCTGCGCGGCGACGTGTCCTTGCTCACTTCACCGACCGCCTGATGGCGCAGCGCTACACTGCCTTATACCAAGAGTTGTTGTCCGTCGCCAAGTGAAGTTCTTTGGGTAAAGCTAACGCCGAATAGTGACATTGATGACTCCCAATACTGTAATAGCGCCGAATCCCAACTATCACCAATGAAAGGCGGGTTGCATGTTATATTCGGGGCCGATCAAAATGTGATCCCCGGTCTTCATGTGGCTGCCTTATCGGTATTGTTGAATTACACAAATAAGGAGCGGACTTTGCATTATCACGTTTTTACGGACACACTGACAGCAGAGGATCTGAGCGTTTTACGGAAGACTCTGGACGGCACGCGTCATCCGTATGTTTTAGAAACTCATCGCGCAGACGCTTCCATGTTGCGCGAGTATCCAGCGCTTCGAGATAGTCGGGCTG
>QHOM01000184.1 GCA_003218785.1 Verrucomicrobiota bacterium | reverse complement strand
GATACTGACGATGACGAACGTCACTCGGATCTTCATGTTTTCTTCACACGGACTGGTCTCAAATACACGGTTTCAACGCCTCGAACCAGGGATCGGCTTTGCCGGAGCGACTGGCAAAGGGGCAGGTTGTTTCAACGCGAACCGGCGCTTGTGGCACTAGTCACTCGGAAGACATTCAGAGTGCCGTCTGAATAGACAAGCTGGCCAAAGCTTGCTATCGGCGTTGAAAACCGCGGCATGTCGTAAACCCACAAGTACTCAAAATTCCTTTGAATGCTCTGCCAATCGGGGTCGATTTCAACATTATTCCAACCGGGTTCAAGGTAGCTTGCTTTCGGCCATGCTAGTAGCCTCGCTATCTTGTCTGTCGGCAGTTGGAGAACTAGAGGATGGATCCCTGGAGCGTGAAACAAGTGAGGGCAAAACCATCCGCGCTCGATCACTCCGTAAGCCCAAAAGTGAAGATAGTCGCGACGAAAGAAAGCCCTCTCGTCTAGAGGCACCATGGGCAGAACTCGGGAGTACTGAGGAATCGCCGCAAACGAACGTTGCCAGCGTCCAAGTTCGGCCTGCCGGGAGATGAAGCCATAGTCCATATCTGCCGACCGAAGGACAAAAGCTAACAGACCGACTACCCCCAACACACGGGCTCGTCGGCCGATTTTGGCCACACTGAGGCTCAGAATAAACAGGAAGGGCAGGAGCCGTATTCCCAGGTAGTGATAGCTCGTTGGAGTTAACAAGTATACGAGGAGGACCGCACCAGCCACGCCTAACCATGGATAATTCGGGCGCAATTCGCGGTTCTTCCATACCGCAAGCACTAAGCTAATCATGAGCGCCGCCAAAGTCATGGCTGCAGCAAAACGAGAGTACTCCCGGAAAGGGTTTATCATCAGAGCAAACTTGTCTCCGAGTTCCCATTGATAATGGTGTGGATGATAATTAGCGCTAACATCTGCACCTGTACCGTTTACGAAGGACCACAAGTGGAGAAGCACTCCAGGAAGAAATATGGACAAGGACGCAAGCAGACGATGAGCAGACTGGCGCTTGAGGAGACCGTAGGTGAGCACCACAAATCCTGCCACCACAAAACCTACCAGGTGCGTCAAATAGAGTAATGTTCCCAACATCAGCAAGGCTAACCAACAGGCCACACGAGGTTTTGTCAAATACTTGAGCCACAGCCCCAGCAGTAGAAAACAGAGCACCTCAGATAGCATGTCGTTCAAGATTCCGCTCAGGAAGACGGGACCACAAGCGATTACCAGCGCCCAGGAGCTCAGATAAGAGGACTCGCAACCTATCTGCCTCAAGAAGAAGTAAGTGGCCAAGGGCAACCCCAAGAGGTAAATGCTGAGGATCACCCGACCGACGATGTCAATCGGCAGCAGCCACTGCAAAGCCACCGCTAGCAAATCAACCGCGACATAGGGGTAAAATCCCCAACGGCTGCCGTAGAATTGCGCTAAATGTAAACTGGGGTCCTTCAAGTGGGCGAGAATGAGGTATCGAGCCAGATGATTCGGGTAATCCACCAAAGGAGGATAGCGGACTAACCACACGGGTGCGAGCAATAACGCGCTTACCATCGTAAGCAGTGCCACTTGGGCTATTCGATTGTGGCCAGGAGAAGGCGAAATCATCATTGTCGAATGGTTCCCAGTGCGTCCGTCAGTTCAGGCAGTTCCAGAAACCCAATGACTGTCCGTCCACACCTGCTACACTGGTCTGAGAGATCGGGCTTCAGTTGAGACGCCGCATGGCGCGTCCGGCTCGCTGGATTGTTTGCTGCTGTTCTGCAAGAACCTTCGCAATGATAGTCGCTCATGTCTTAACAACGCCAGGCCCACCGGAACCGGAGCCATAAAGATGGTCAGCCACCCCAACATGCTGCGGCTCACGGCAAGTTCTGCCCGAACACCGAAGACGTTGATTAATGCGGCGATGACGATCAGTTGCTGGGTCCCGCCTCCCGGTAACTGTACTAACGAGCCCAGCAAGCTGAAGCCCAGAAGCAACAGAGCCTCCATTAGCGACATGCCTCGCAGGCCGTTGAAGGCATGAAGGGTCTCCAGGTAAGCCAGCGCGATAAACAGCCAAATTGAAATTGACAGGAAGATAAGCTGGATCAGGGACTTCGTATTTTGGATCACCTTAAGCCCGTCGGCGAACCCGTTGACTATCTCGGCGACTTTCTGCGCAGGCCGGCTCGCTACATGCGACAACATTCGCTCCAGTAGGAATGCAATCTTCTCCCCTTTTTTGGCAAAGAGGAAAAGAGGAAGGGCCAAAAATGCGATGAGTACGATAAGCAGAAAACCTCCCCGACGGAACTGCGACAGGTAGGGCAACGCCTGCAGTTGCGAAGAACTCAGAATTGCGGCTGCGATCAGCATACCGACAGCCGCCGTATCAAAGATTCGTTCGAGCGTCAGGATGGCCATTTGTGATGAGATGCTCAAGCGCTCCTTACGCGCGATCAGCCAAGGACGGATCAGCTCCCCTGGACGGCCAAGCAGCGCTAGGCCGGCGTAGCCAATCATGGTCGGTCCAAAGAGCCGCGCTGCGGGCACCTCTTTCACTCGACGCAGGAAAACGCTCCAACGAGCGGCTCGCAGCAGGATGCCCGCGTACGTGATTGCGACCGCACTCACGCTGCGCCAAATGCTAATGTGTCGCGCCTGGGTGTAGAAAACCCTCCAATCAAATTTGCGCCAGGCGCTGATTTCATGTGAGAGCAGTAACCCGAGCACCGCGAGAACGCCTAATACGGCAAAAACACGCGCACCCCGACCGCCCCGGAGCATTTCCCTCGGCCAAAATCTGCTGCTAGTCATGCCATCGGTACCGGATGCCCGAGCGACCTTGCAGGGCCTCACAATTTCACGACCATAGCTTGATCCCCCGGCAGCTCTATCAAAGGCTCGGGCAAATACTTGAAAAACTCTGTGAATGCCTGGTGCGGCCCGCGACAGGTCGCGAAGTCATGAGTGAGGATAATTCCGCCCGGGAGCAATCTTGGGTAGAAGAACTCAAGAACACTTCGGCTACTAACATAAAGATCGACATCCGAGTGTACGAACGAGAACCGTTCGTGCTGGACAGTCTCGCCGGTGCCAGGAAAGAAGCCCGGATGGAAGTGCAGATTGGTCGAGGGGCCAAGATATTTCATGACGTCTTCGAGCGAACAGGAGAATTGACTTTTCTCGAATCGACCCAAGTGAATCTCTGTGTCGTTTTCCCCCGGGTCCGGAAGTCCGGTAAAAGTATCGAACAGATGAAGACTTCGTGCCGGATCTGCTTCTCGGATTAAGCGTGCCGAGGCTCCGCGATAAACGCCCACTTCGGCCATGTTGCCGCCGAGCTTCGACGTAGCGCGGACGAGAGCAAATAGTTGATTGGCTTCCAGAGGTGTGAGCAGCATTTCGCGAGATTTCTTAAGCTGCCGGATAGTGTGGATTGTTTGCAGCCTGTCTGGCTGACGGTATGACGCTACCCCGAAGCCTAATGCCGCCGAGGCCCTGTGCAGCGCATTCCAAGCGGCCTTTCGCGCAATCTTGATCATCGGCTACAATCCTCTTGGGGCATGGTCTTAGCGTAGATGGTCGGACATGAACGCAGGCAGACTGTGGTCGTACTGAAATCCGAATGTTTCTGAAAATTTTCCGCAGTCAACGACTCTATCCTTGGTCATGGAAATCAGTCGCCGCCTATTCAACGGTTCAGGTTTGCCAAACACTTTGAACACATTCTCAGTCATGAGTATCGCTAAGTACAAAAGGGAATAGGGTAACTTTACAATGCCGCCCGTACCATATTTCTGTTTGACGAGCTCACTGAGATGATCGTAGGAGTAGCTCTTTTCCGATATAAGATTTACGTCGTAGTTTCCTTGAATCAGGCCCACATTTCCGAGGACCATGCAGGTCGCTTTCACGGCATTCTGAACATGCAGTAATGGCAGGGTGCCGACCTTGTTTCGCACTACCGGGAACACTCCTTTTCGAATGAGCCTGATCATTTTTGCAAACTGATCATCCTCGCCACCGTATACCTGGGGAAATCGAAAGACCACAGTCTTGAAATTGTGCTTATTTGTTACCTCTCTGAGGAAATTTTCGGTTCGCAATTTAGCTCGTTCATAGGGGAGAACTGGCTCGCAGGAGGTCGTTTCCCTATACACGATGGTATTAACGTGCGAACGCGGAGTTCCCATAGCCGCCAAACTGCTGAAGTACACAAATAAAGCTATGGAATCAAGCTTGTGAGTTATTTCCAGGAGACGAACTAAATTGCACGTCGTCTGGTAATTCAGATCAAAAATGGCGGATGTAAACTTGCTATTCGATGTTAATGGCCCCCCTCCGACCATGTGGACAACGGCATCAAAATCGTCACCGATGCTCGCGACGTTCTGCTTGAGCTTTTCCAGGCTGGCATTTGTAAGCAAGTCGCCTTCCAAAATTGCCAGATTGTGACATTTCTCTCCAAAAAGCTTAGTGAATTTATTTTTATCTCTGACGATGGTGTATACGTAATATCCTTTGTCAAGCAGCTCTCTCGTGACATGTGCGCCGATAAAGCCAGTCGACCCAGTCACTAACAGCGTCTTTTTTTGCGGTTTCGCTGTGGGTCTCTCCCGAACTTGAGAGCCCGCCAAATCACCGTCTGTACCCTGATTATCGAGGAATTCCATTGCCACGCTTTCTATCCTGTGTGAGCAGTTGCGGTTTCTCCGGATGATGGCTCCGCCTTGAGCTTAGGGTCAGCTATGCGGACCTTCGGATGGCAATCAGCAACATGCCGGGAATCATGCCACAAAGAACCGGATTTGCCGCTACTTGCTCTGATAACTCATAACTGGTCGGTACACACAGCTACAGTGACGGCCACGAGAACAGGTAGGCAGTGGCAGCATGGGAGCCTGGTCGGGATGATAAATCCTGTTGGGCGGTAGTTCTCGAACCGCTTCGCAGCAATCCGGCGCTACTTGAACCACGACCCCCAGGATTGAACCTTTCGCTTTCATGCCGAGGCGATAAGCGGCTAGCGTCTTTTGAGCATAATCCGGGTCCTTCGCTATATTTTGATGAAATGTGTTCAACCAATCGAAAACCATGTTACATGCCTCAAACGGCACTTTGTCGCGGAGTCACGGGTGATTCCGCGGCCGCCGATTCTT
>QHOM01000174.1 GCA_003218785.1 Verrucomicrobiota bacterium | reverse complement strand
TCCGAAACTTCACGCCAAACTGGTGTGCAGTAAGTGTGCTGTACTCGTCGAGTCGATTGCGCCCCAATACAAGTCTTTCTCGATACCGCAGCTAAAGTGCTTGCGTGCGGGCGATGATATGCAAGCTGTTGAAAAAGATGCCCAGCGCTGAAGGGATATCGAACCTGACCTGCCCACTACGAGCTTCTTCCGTGCTCACGTATCAGTTTCTCTGCCCGCTCGACCAAGGCTTTCGACGTGAACATGCTTGTGTTCTCCCCAGTGAGTTTAAGTGCAGTGTCAACTAGGCTCTTGGACTCAATGTCGAGATACGCGACGATCCGGTGTGGAAACCCTCTGCGTGGCTGTCTCCGCTTTCTGCGGCCGCTTTCCTTCTTCCTTCCCGCCATGCCGCAATTGTATGACCGACGGGTGAGGCAAGCAGCGATGCAGCTTATTGACTAGTGATGTTCCAGTGCCATCGTCAAATCCTTCCCATGCTCGAGACAGAAACGACACATTCGAGACTGCGATCGCCCCCTGCGGTGGGGAGACGTATAACTGCCTGAAAATACATGAGTTAAAGATCTAGCTAATTTACCGATAGTCCATGTATATTGTTAGTGTGCTCTAGTAGTATTATTAGAGTACACTACATAAACAGGGAGGGATGAACGATGATTCACATGAAACCAGCAAGAAAAATGAAGCCGAGAGTTCGGAAACCAAAAGGCAGCAAGCGTTGCCAGTACAGAACGTTTCCTTATCTGAAGGTCGCGAAGATGTGGGAAAAGGGTATGACGATAGGGCGGATCGCCCGCGCGACCAAGCGTGTGGACAAGGAAAACGCCAACGGCGACCTCTACCACTCACTGCGCAACTTTCTGCACCGAATGCACACGCACGGCTACCGGAACGCAAACGGTCGGCTTGTTCGCCTCCCTTACCGTGTCTCGCCCAAAACGGTTCGTGCTGCCCGCAAGGCTGGATTGCGGGCTTGGTAGATGCAGCCCGGAGAGTCCGGACGAGGGGCAAAGTCGCGCCAGTCGAGACTGGCACAAGGAACATTCTCGTCGTTGGGGACGTTCACGTTGGGTCCATGTACGGCATGTTGCCACCGGATTTCGTGAGCAGTGATGGTTCGGAGAAGCCGCAGAATCCCGGCCAAAAGTACCTGTGGGAATGTTGGCAGGATATGAAACGCAAAGCCGCTAAATTCGCCATCGATTCTGTGGTCATTAATGGCGATTTGATCGAGGGCAAGCAACACAAGCAGAAAGCCTCCGAGTTGACTCTCGTTGCGCCGAACGACCAGGAATCCGCTGCCGTATTTCTCATGCGGGACCTGCGGAATTGGATCGAAAAGAATACTGGCCGGGAGGTTCCTTTCTACTTCATTCAGGGCACCGAGTATCACGAAGGCCGGGGTGCGGAGGAATTAGAGTCCGTTGCCGCGCGCGTTCAAGGCGTAAACATCAAGTCCAATTTCACCGGGCGCCATTGCAAGGAAATGCTCGATCTCGACGTAGATGGCACTGCACTCAACTTCGCTCATCACTTGGGCGGCGGGTCGGGATTCACCCGGTCCGGCGGCTTGGATGCGGAGGCGTTGTGGTGTCAGATCACCAGCAGCAAGGGTCAGGCGGTACCTGCAGACCTCATCGTGCGATCACACCTGCATTACTTCATGCATGTCGAACACACAAACCGCCATGCCTTTCTTTGCCCATGCTGGCAGTTACAGACGCGCTTTGCCCGTCACCGGAGCGCATACAAACTAATGCCGGATATCGGCGCCCTGATATTCCACGTCAACTCGGAAGCGAAAAGGCTCGGCTTGGACCCAATCGCGTTTACAAAACTCCTCTACAAGCTGCCGACTCCCAAGGTGAACAAATTTGAAGTCGGGAAGAGACTTGGAAAGGCCGCGTAGATTGAAACGCAAACTTCACTTCGAATCCAGTGACGAGGTCGATCAGTACTTCACATCACTCACAGAACTTGTGCCCGTACCTGAGCCTCCGCCTGATTTGTGGGAGCGGATGGAAAGCTCGCGCCGAGCCGCTCAACGGTGGCAGGCGGATCAGAGCAAATGCCCTCTTTCTGCCCCTCCGGAGTCATTGCAAATCGAGATCCACGCTCCTGCAAGTCGGCAGAAAACATACCCGATCAAAGTCGTCGAGCGCATTGACGCGACTTTCCCTGCCAGGAAGTTGCCACGTCAAGCCCAGAGTTTGAGGGCAACCCCGATCTCGTTGAGGGAGTTGCTGACCGGCAGAGAAAACCAAGCAAGGCGGAGATGATGAAACGGTATAGCGCGAAGCTCAAGAGCACCTCCCCAATTTCGTTCAGCCGTTATCACGGCACGCCCAAGCTCAACGGAGAATCCGACGCGGACTACGAAGAACGTAATTGGCGCGAACGCCTTCACAGCAACGCCAAAGGTAACGTCCTCATTCCGCTCTTTGCCTTTAAGAACGCATTGGACGCGGCAGCAAAATATGAGAGCAGAAAGATTCCGGGCAGGCGCAATGCCACATATACCAAACACGTTGAGTCTGGAGTGATGGTCGAGAATGCCGTCGTACTTCCGATCAAGAAGAAAGACGTGAAAGGCGAGTGGCGCTTCGTCCCATCCGATGGCGTTGCCGGCAGCGGACGAAGGGTGATGAAGTGCTTTCCGGTCATTGACGAGTGGGAAGGCGAGGTCTGCTTCGCCGTCATCGATGAGACCGTCACGAAAGATGTGCTCGAAGAGTTCCTGGACGTGGCTGGGAGTTTCATCGGGGTTGGGTCGTTTCGGCCCGAAAATCGCGGCATCTGGGGGCGCTTCAAAGTTGTTTCTTTGGCCGAATCAAAGGTCAGACCGCCGAAGGGTGTTAAGCGGCACACGAGAGTTCGCAATCACGCCGTTACGTGATCTGATCTTGACTGGGTATGCCATCGCGCGACAGGGCGTGACTTGACTGGGCGTGACTTGACGAGACGGGACCAGTGGGAAAAGGAGACGGCATTTTGATTCGCTTTGGCAGGTATGTGATGGGAGATGACCAGACCAGGCGGGACCTAACTGTCGGTAAGCAATGAGACGAGACCAGACGCAAACGGAACGAAACGCGAATCGCGGGTATTGACTGACCAAACCTGATCGCTAGTCTGACCATGATTAAACAGGTGGCGGTGTTGTTGGTTAGCAACCTTGCTGAGCCTTGCGACACCGGAGCATTCAGGCGGCGGCCAGCGAACCTTATTGGCTCTGCCCTGATCAGTGCCGTCGAGGCGAACGGTATTTGGATTGAAAGCCAGGAATTCACTGACTGCATGGTACCCTTCGTTCCATTTCACAGCATCGAGTTCATCGTAGGATCCATCCAGTCGGCTCTCGTTGTCCGAGGCAGCTTTCGGCTTGGCCGAGAATGGCTGACCGAAGAGTCAGCTACGTTACAAATGTATTTTGAGGAGAATCCAGAGTGACCAAGAAAAGAAATGACGCGAAGCCAGTTCGGAAGTCAATTTCAGAAGGCAAGTCAGAGATGAAAGGCAAGCAGGTTTGCCAGGGCCGCGAGCAGCAAGGGGAGGCACGTCTCGTCTTCGCACCAACAGGCGAGCCGTCGGAAGAAGCCGTTCGCTCTGTCATTAAAGACTGGGTGGCGCCGCGCCTCGTTGAGGAATTCCTTCGCCAACGCGGGTTAACAGACAAAGTCCCCAACCTGAAAGTCGTCAGTTCCCCCAAAAGCCCAACTACCGGGTCATTAGTTAGGAGCAACGGTAACTGATTCCCACTCGGATAGTTCTGGGTCGGGCAGGTTCGTTGGACAAAACGCTATGTCAAATGAAAGTAATAGTTCGAAAAATGGCGGAAGTCAGCCGCTTGGGGCGGTCTACGCCAGATGTGCTGTTTACGCAAGATTTTCGAGCGACCTTCAACGGGATACATCGACGCAAGACCAATTTCGGAACTGCCGGGGCTTGGCAGCCCGGAAGAACTGGAACGTTGTTGATGAATATGTCCGAAGCGATGAGGGAATCTCGGGCGCCAGCCTCGATGACCGCACAGGTCTCTTGGAGCTTATAGCCGCAGCAAAGCAACAGCCTCGACCCTTCGACAGATTGCTCGTGGATGACACCTCCCGGCTAGCCCGAAATCTAGAAGACGCTATCCGAGTCGTTAAAACACTGGAATTCTACGGTGTGCATGTGGTCTCGGCGACTCAGGGCATCGACACTCAGGACAGAAGCAGTCGTTCGCTCATTGCTTTGTTCGGGCTCATGGACGAAGAGTTTTTGGTAGGTCTTGCCGACAAAGTTCATCGTGGTCAGCTAGGGCGCACCCTTGAAGGTTACACCGCGGGCGGCAAGTCTTATGGTTACAAGAATAATCCCATTTATCACCCTACCCGCAAAGGACTCCACGGCAGCAAAGCAGTCATTGGGGTTGAGCTCTTAATCATCGAGGAAGAAGCCGCTGTCATCCGCTTAATCTTCGATTTATACGAAAAAGGTCACGGCTTCGCCGCTATTGCGAAGGTGCTGAATTCTAGAGGAATCCCTTCTCCTTCGACACGTAACCCGTGGGGAGCGTCAAGCATCAAGGGGATTCTCCATAACGAACGGTACCACGGCTGGCTGGTCTGGAATAAAACCCGCAAAGTTCGCAATCCCGAGACAGGGCGAAAAGAAAGAAGGACTCGATCCGCTGACGAATGGGTTCGAGTCCATGTGCCGGAATTGCAAATTGTAACTGAGGAACAGTGGGAGCGAGTCCAGCAACATCTGAAACAAATTGGTGCACGCTTCAAAGCCCATGAAGTCGGTGGCTTCCACCCGGAGCAAGGGATACCTTTTCAGCGGGTTGTTGGTCTGCGGGCAATGTGGCGGCAAAATCAATGTGACAGTCAGCCGGGCAAAGAAATCCGGGGGCAGGTATGTAGCCTATGGCTGCCATAATTATCGTTAT
>QHOM01000173.1:3268-10172 GCA_003218785.1 Verrucomicrobiota bacterium | reverse complement strand
TTTCTTCACCTGCGGATGTCTGGAGCTTTACTCCCTGTTTGTTGATCTCAATGCCCGTGACGTTGGTTTTCTGCCGGGGTATGGCGCCATAGTGAACGGCCAGGTTGTGAAGGTAAGCGTCGGTATCCTGGCGGAACCAGTGATTCTCTTCACGCGCGGCGGTGCCGAATTGCAGGCCTTCCTTCACATCGTAAGTCTGGCCCAGGCGATGATACACATAGCCGAAGTGGCGTTTGATGCCACAAGTGGTGCAGACGTGCTTGGCCAGGCCATCAGTGTCAACCAAATGTTCCAGCTCGGGGAGACCATATTTCTCAGCGAGAAGTGAAACGACGAGCGACGTGTGAGGGATGGTGGATTCGCCGACCGCAAACCGGGGATGCTGGTCGGCATCAATCAAGGCAACACTAACTCCTTGCTTACCGAGAATGGTGGCGAGCAGCGAACCCGAGAGGCCATTGCCGAGAATAGCAACATCAAAGTCGTGTTTCGATTCCTGGATAATCATGGGTTTGCCTCCTAGCGGTTAGTGTTGGACTAATGATGCTCCCCAGGAGAAGCCTGCGCCGTTGGTCGCGAGCATAACAAGATCGCCATCTTTGATACGCCCAGCGTTGAGCGCATCCACGTAGCCGACCACCATATCGGTTTCTTGCAGGTGGCCGTGGTGCATGTTCTCGGTGGAGAATTTCTCAGGAGGAACCCTAAAAGCCTCACGAAAAGCTTTCAGGTCCCAGGCGGAGAAGGTGGGATAGACGAAGAACGAAACGTCCTCCATTTTTTTGCCGACCTGCTTGAGCACGCCGAGCATGACCTTGCGGAACATGAACAGGTTTATCGGGATCAATTCTTTGTTGAACCTTTGCACGTCGCCGCAGACATGGAGCCAACGGGGATACTTGCCGCCGATGTCTTCGGGCTTGCGGTTATGAATGCCCGGAATAAACCACATGTCGTGGAGCCTCCCAACAGTGGCGACCTCCACACCCAAAATGCGGCGCTTGGTCATGTTCTTTTTCAGAATCACCGCACTGCCGCCGTCTGAAACCACAGTAATTGGAAAGTAGTTGTGGTTGAACTCTGGAGTCTTGTCGCCGGCAACGAGCAAGGCTGTATTATAGCGGTCGTTGGCAGACATGAGCGAGCAAGCGACCTTTAGTGTAGTCTGGTAGCTGGCACAACCGCCGGTGTTGACCGCGGTCGCGAAGGCGCGGGTGGCGCCAATCGCTTTCTGAACTTGTCCGGCGGCGGACCAAGTCGGCGCGACGTAATCTTCTGGGATGCTGGTGAAGTCGATGATCAAGTCAATCTCTTTGGGATCGATGCCCGACTTGGCCATGGTCAGCTTTGCCGCGTTGATACAGAGGTCAGCAGCCGTTTCGTTTTTTGCGACGTGAAGCGCCTCAATGCCGATGTCTTTCTCAAAGTCGACATTGGCGGCGAAAGCTTCCGTGGGCTTTTCTTCATCTTCGAAGACCTGCGACAGGGCCTTCTTAGTTGGGGGCAAATAGTAGTTAGCTTCGAAGATGCCGATGTTCGCGTTCATAAGTCAGCCTAATAACGAAATAAACTCACCGCCGCTGTAGCACCCATGCCATGAGAGACGCCAAGCACATAGTCTCCTTGCTTTATACTCCCGCTCTCGGTCAGGGAAAGATAGTTGAGCGGAAAATCGGTGCCTTGCAGGTGCCCGTGAGACTCGCGGTTAGAAGCGCATACCGGCGACACCTTATCTTCAAAAGCCTGCTGCATCGCAGCCTCGTCTTGTGCTGAAATGTTCGAGCAAAGCACGCAGGCCACATCAGAGAACTTTAACCCGGCACGTTCCAGCAGCTTGTCACTCATTCGACGCAGCGTTTCCGCCTTGGGGAAAGCGTCGTAGCGGGCCTTGTCCAATTGCATCCGATACAGACTGATGTCGTCGGGGTGAATCAGCGAACCGCCCGGGATGTAGCAGATATCGTGATTGTTTCCGTCCGACCATAACTCTGTGTCGATCACGACGCCTCCGGGCGCATCGCGTTGCAGGACAACTGCGCTCGCTCCGTCCCCCATGACGGTGACGGGATCATCCGGGTTGAGGATGCGGTTGCCCGGGATGGTGGTGTCGCCGGTAACCAGCAGCGCGGTCTTCATGGAATCGTTTTCCGACAACATCGCAGCGGCCGAACTCAGTGCGACCATGAAGTTACTGGACCCGCCGCCGCTGAAGCCTACGACAAAGGACTTGCTGGCCCCCACTTCGGCCTGCACCTTGTTACTCATGTTCCAGACCGGCACCAGGTATTCCTGCGGCATGATGGAATACTCGACCACGACATCCACCGTCAGCGGATCGACTTTGGCACGCTGCAAGGCTTCGCGGCCGGCGGCGACCGCCATGTTCGAGGCAGTCTCACTGGCATCGCCATTTTGGATGGGAACTTGCTTGATGCCGAGCCTGGCCGCGACATCAGCACTGAAGTTAGCGCCTTCTTCGCGAAACAGGTCCTCGACCGAACGTTTGTGCTGGGGCAGATGACAAGACACCGCCAAAATGCCAACTGCTGCTCTCATAAATTTCTTTTTTCAGTAGTGAGGTGCGGAGTCGCCCACAGAGGACGCGTCCAAGCGTCGGCAGTATTGCGTTGCGGAAAAGAGATTGTCAATCACCAAAAACAGAAGCTTCACCTGTGATCGCTCCCGGCCCCGGGGACACCTGCCTGACCGTGAGGTGAGAATTTGCTGGACAAAATTTGACGCGCCCAACAGGATGCCAAAATGACAGCTAATAATTCAGACAATCCCGTGGTAGACGTGAAGGAAAAGGTTCGCGCATTCGTTCTGGAGTACGCGGCTGGCAAAGGTCTGACCGAAGTGAAGGATGACGAACCCCTGTTGACAACCAATATCATCGATTCTCTCGGCTCATTCCGGATGATCGCGTTTCTCGAGGAAACTTTTCCTCTCACGATTGAAGACACAGACATGGTGCCGGAGAACTTTCAAACTCTAAACGACATTGAGAGTTTCGTCGCCGGCAAGCTAGGAAAGGCTAGTGACGTGGCGGAGCAGACTCCCCAGCCAGCGCCTGCGACGGCGAGTTGAAACACGTTGCCGCGCGCTCTGGCACGATTGCCATTGCAATCGCGCTGACTTGCTGATTTGGCTTTGCAATCAGGGACTAATCGCAGACTCAAGCCTGCAGATGCCGCAGTTTAGGGCAGCCCAGTACCCCATGGTTGCTGCGGCGCCGATATTCACGCAAGCAACGTGACTACAATAAGGCCCAGCCCAGGCCCGGCTACTGGAAATTGGCAAAGCCACTTTTCTCCTTTTCTGTAATCCTCGCCTGAAGGCGCGCTCACAGGCCGGTGCACCTTAGTCAACCTGGCCATAGGTGCACTCGTTCTCCCTTGGGTCAGACGGATTCGTTCAACCTTGCCCTCTGAGACGCGGCAGAATGCCGAAGCTCCGCTTTACGTGCGGTCACATTCATTCGTCGCGTTCGAGAGTATCAATGACTTTGGGCCGCGTGAGGTGCACCGACGGAAACGTCGGAATCTCCATTCTCGGTCAACGGCCACATGGCCCGCGATAACCTCATCTTACATTGCTCCGGATAGCGACTAACAACTTTCGAAAATTCCTTTAACAAGTGAACACCGATAGCTTGCATATCAGGCGACCTGCCAAGATAATGACGTGGCACCGGAGTACCGAAATGAATGGCAAACTTCCACGTGGAGGTTTCCGCGATTAAACAAGGAACCAGATCCGCGTCTGCCATTGTCGCCAGCCGAATCGCTCCAGTTGACATCCGAAACATACGATCTTCAAAGAAAGGCACATCCACTTGTAGCCCTCGAACCGGATCGACCATTACGAGCAGCCGGCGGCCCGGTCCGAGGATTTTGCGGAGGTGCGAAAAGCGGGGCAGCGGGGTCAGGTCTTCCGCGTAGAGAAATACCGGCACATCCGCCGGAGGGCTCAAGGAGTACTGATAACTCGTTAGGCCTTTCAGAAAGTCAGGGGGCCTTGTACGCACGCTCGTGGTGATAATACCATATGCACGCAACCAATAGGGCATTATTTCAAACGGCCCGAAATGCAGTGAAGCCAGAACTACTCCACGATTTCCCTCGTGTAAGCTATTCAAATTACTTTCACCTTCGAGGCGACATCGGCTTAGCCAGCGCCTTTCGCAAAGGCGGTCCGGCCATATGTAAAACAGCTGCGAATGGTAAAGACCAAAGCTCTGCCGGAGAACAAAACGCCACCGCTTGGGGCGCCATGATTCCGGGAAGCGGCGCCAGTGGGTCAATGGCTTTCGCTGGCGAAGTTGCACCAAGTCCCAAGCCGCTGCCGGAGGCCACAGCAAGAGACTCAGCAGGCTCGGCGGTAGCAGCCGCTCGCACAGTCGGACGAAGCAAAACGCAATCCATGCGAACGCTAGCTTGAGCCATGAGAGCAGCCTTGTTGCCGTCGATGCTACAGACATACGCGCTTTCTTGTCATTGTGTCTTCCCTCGCTGCAACCACTCATCCCGTAAAACGTACAAGGTCCCACGAGCAAGCCTCCGCAGCAGCACCAGGTCTATCGGCCCGGAGGATGACAAGTCGCGTCGATAGTGGTCAAGAAAAATCTTTTCAAAAAAGGGCCGAATAACACGAGCAACAAGGGAAGATTCATCCAACAGTAAAGCGACGACGCCAGAACCCTTCGTCCCATATCGATCGCAAACATCGTAGTCAAAAGGTTCGCTATTTCACCCCGAACCACTCCCCTAACGAATGGATCACGTGCAAATCTTCTTTGGAGCGGAAACCCGTCCCGGGCACAATAAGTTCCGCGAATTGAACGGGAGGGAAACATTAGGTCACGACCGAACAGTGCCGAATCTGACGCCATCTCCATTATGAGAGACACATTAATCATGATTTTTTTCTTCCATCATTGCCTTTTCATGACGTAAAACGAGCTGTAGACAGGAGAGAAACGAGGTTCGTCGCCTATCCTCTATCTGCCCGATAAACCATGAGCTTCTGGAGAAATAAAAAGGTGGTGGTCACCGGCGGACGGGGTTTTATCGGCTCCCATCTGGTTGATCGTTTGCTCAACGAGGGCGCCACGGTAAGAATTGTCGATCTCGGCTCGCGCAGCCACCCGAGAAAAGTTGCACCGGAGCTTCTGGCGCGAGCGGAATATCGCAAGGCGGATCTCTGCGATCCGCAGAGTTGGAATAAGGTTTGTCGTGGGAGATGTTTTTTTCCAATGCGCTGATCAATCTGCACATGTTGGAGGCGGCCCGACTCGCCGGCGTCGACCGCTTTTTGTCCGTCAGCACGGTCGGAGTCTATCCGAAGGACTGTGCCGTGCCGACTCCTGAAGAGGATGGCTTCAAAGGGGAACCGGAGGCGAGCGGCTACGGCTACGGGTGGGCGAAGCGTCTGGCCGAAGTGCAGTCGCGCTGTTATGCCCAGGAGTACGGAATGAAGATCGCCATTGTGCGACCGTATAATGTCTATGGACCACGGATGGATTTCAATCCGGAGACAGCTCCGGTCATCTCGGCGCAAATCATGAAGGTGCTGGCGGCCCAAGACGTCCTGACCGTCTGGGGTAACGGGGAACAGACGCGCTCGTTTACCTATGTCTCTGATGAAGTCGATGGAATGATGCTCGCGGTTGAAAAGCATCCCGTCGCCGACCCATTGAATATCGGCACGAGCGAGGAGATTAAGATCAAAGATTTGATTGAGATGATTGTGCGAATATCTGGGAAAAAACTTCGGATCGAATACGATGTCACGAAACCTTCGGGAGCGGCAAGACGTTGTCCAGATATCTCGAAGCCCATGCGGTTGATCGGCTATAAGCCGAAGGTCCGCCTTGCGGAAGGCCTGCGAGAGACAATAAACTGGTATAAGACGTACATCGCCTCAGCCTCATGAGTGTGCCTCGAAAACAATTGACGCGGGTAGCAGGATTCGATCTCCGCTATCCGGAAAATGAAGTGCAAACCATAACTGCCGGGCTAAGGCAGATCCTCCAGACTGGGTTCATCAGCATGGGCCGTAACGTGGCCGAGTTCGAGCGCCTGTGGGCGGAGTTCTGCGGAGTAAAGTATGCGGTCGGCACTGCTAACGGCACCTCCGCGCTGGAGATAATCTTACGAGCGATAGACGTCAAAGGTAAGACAGTGGTTGTCCCCAGCCATACCTTCATCGCAACAGCAGTGGCGGCGATTCACGCCGGCGCAAAGGTAATCTTCGTCGATTGCCAAAGAGAGAACTTTCAGATTGATCCGCAAGACCTGCGCCGCAAGATTCGAGAGGACACCAAAGCCGTGGTGCTGGTGCACATGAGCGGAATCATTTCGCCTCACTTCGATGAAATTAAAAGCATCTGCGAGCAACGTGACATCGCCCTGGTCGAAGATGCCGCTCATGCTCATGGCGCCACCATCGATGGCCGTAAAGCAGGTTCTCTCGGACTGGCTGGTTCATTTTCGTTCTTCTCGACTAAAGTGCTTACGACTGGGGAAGGTGGTATGATCGTGACGAATGACGAGGCGACTTATCAGAGGGCGCTCGCCTTTCGTGACCACGGTCGTTTTGGGGCTGAGCCGAATCTGCATGACGATATCGGCTATAACTGGCGGCCTAGCGAGTTGAATGCGGTCCTCGGTGTGGCCCAAATGCGGCGAGCAGACGAAATCGTGCAACGGCGCCGGGCTATTGCGCGCAGGTATGACGAAAAATTGGGAGCGCGGAAGATTCCCGGGATCAAGTTACTCAAGATCCCGGGACGTATTCAGTCTTCTTACTACAAGTATGTGATCTACCTGGAACCGCCGCTCCAGCGAAATCTGTTGAAGCGAAAACTGAAGGAGGACCATGGAGTCTCTCTTGGGGGCGACCT
>QHOM01000173.1:0-3127 GCA_003218785.1 Verrucomicrobiota bacterium | reverse complement strand
CGAACCACGGGACGCCGGCGGCGATCCGGGAAATGTCGCAGGAACTTGCCCGGCGCGGGCATACCGTGCACGTAGTTACGTATCCGCTGAGCGACGATATTCCGATAAGCGGCGTTGCGATTGATCGCGTATGCCAGATCGGGTTCAATCGTGTGATTAACGTTGGTCCCAGTTATCAGCGCCTAATTTTCGATTTCCTACTGATCTTCAAGCTAATGCAGGTGGTACGAAGACATCAGATTGACATCATCCATGCCCACAATCACGAGGCCGCTCTGGTCGCGGGAATAGTCGGCCGATTGAGCGGTCTACCGGTCATCTATAATGCCATTAACACAATGATCGGCGAACTACCGTCGTTTGGTTTCATCCGGCCACGAGCCCTTGCCGTGGGGTTGGCGAAACTACTCGACTACGCGACCCCTAGAGTGGCTGACACAGTCATAGCTGACACTGCTGAGCTACACCGTTTTTTGCTTAATATCGGCGTTGCGCCCGAGCGAGTGACTACGATCAACTCCGGTGTCTGCCCCGAAATGTTCGCCTCCGGGGATGCCAGCAAAGTTCGCGGTCGCTTTGCCTGTGCCAACGAGCCCCTAATTATCTACACGGGCACGTTCGACGAGTTCCAGGGTCTTGACTACCTGTTGGCCGCTTTCAGGATTGTCCACCAGCATGATCCGTCAGCAAAGTTGCTACTGGTCGGCAGCACGATTAATCCAACCCACCGAAGTAAGTATGCCAGGATGGCGAAGAAACTTGGAGTAGCTTCCCGTGTCACGATGATTTCATGCGCCTTGGAAGAGTTACCAGACTTTCTGGCGGCAGCCGATATCGCGGTGGTGCCACGGCCCGAATCCGCTGGCATCCCGACTAAACTACTGAACTATATGGCCGCGGGCAAGGCCATCGTTAGTTTCGAAAAATCAGCCACGATTCTTGAAAACGGTAAAACCGGGCGCCTTGTCGCACCTGCCACCGCGGAAGGATTGGCAGAGGGCATTGTTGGCCTCCTCGCAGATCGTAATCTGGCCTTGGAACTGGGGCGGAATGCGAGGAGCCTCGTATTCAGACGTTTTGACTGGCGCAGCATCGTGGAGCAAATCGAAGGAGTATACGATAAGATACGCGCGGAACAGGTGGCCAACGGTCATCGGCTGCACCGTCGGCCGGGGCGGGCAACCGCGTTGTGAGACCCGCGACCCACTAAATCAATCGTTTTCGGGAATTGTTTTAAAGTTTTTCGAAACTTCGACCCGCCGTTCCCGGAGAAGAAGGTGAGAGATGGACCAACAATCCAGACAAAACAGACAAAATTTCTCCTGAGCCCGTATGTGACGGATGAGTAAAATAAAGGTACTAATTGTTGGTCTAGATGCTGCAACATTGGATCTGATCAAGCCGTGGATCGGCGAAGGTAAGTTGCCTAATCTCGCCCAATTGATGAAAGAGGGCGCCTCGGGCCGCCTCGCATCTATTCTTCCTCCTATCACGCCACCGGCGTGGACGTCGTTCATGACGGGAAAGAATCCGGGTAAGCATCGCATCTTTCACTTCATGGAGGCGCAGCCAGGAAGTTATTCGCTGCGTTACTTGAACGCGACCTCGCGCCGCGCGAAGACGATTTGGAAAATGCTTTCAGACGCCGGTTTCACCGTCGGCACGATGAATATACCATTCACCTATCCACCGGAACACCTTAGCGGTTTCCAAATCTCCGGTATGGATACGCCGTCCGAGAAGAGCGCTTTCGTTTATCCGCCGGAGCTACGACAGGACTTGAAGGGACTTCTCGGCAGATTCAGTCTCGATGTTCGATATCTCGGTTATATGTCGACTGATCCGCGACGCGAAGAGGTCCTGGCAGAGATGGAGCGGATCGATCAGCAGTGGTTGGAGGCGAGTCTGTACCTGATGGAAAAGCATCCTGCCGAAGTCATGATGTTCACCTTCATGTCAATCGACACCGTCCAGCATTATTTCTGGCACTACATGGACGCGAGTCATCATTACCACGATCCTGTCGGGGCGAAGCGCTTTGGCGACGCTGTCCTGCGGGTTTACGAGCGGCTCGATCGCGCGGTTGGTGAAATGTTAAAGAAAGTCTCGACCGATACGTCAGTGTTAGTTGTCTCTGATCACGGTGGAGGGCCGACATCGGACCGTGTCGTTTACCTCAACCGCTTTCTCGCCCAGCAGGGTCTGTTACATTATCTGGAGAACAATGACTCAGCGCTGAAGAAGCTTGCTAATAGCGTTATCCGCCGTTCCTACACTTTGTTATGTAGCTCGCTGAGCTCGCCGCAGAAGAGGAAGCTCGCCAATGCCTTGCCCGGAATGCGCAAACGCTTCGAGACCACCTTTACCTCTTTCACCGATATCGATTGGAGCCGCACCAAGGCCTACTGCAGCGAAGTGCTCGCCTCGCCCCCCAGCATCTGGATTAATCGAAAAGGGGTTAAGCCTTCTGGCATTGTTGAAGAGAGTGACTATGAACCGCTGGTCAAGTTCATTACCGAGAAAATAGGGGAACTAAAAGATCCCCGGACAAATGAGCCGATCATCAAGAGGATCTTGCGGCGGGAAGAGCTCTTTCATGGACCTTACGCCGACGAAGCGGCGGACCTGATTCTCGACTGGTGGGAGGCGAGTCATTTTTCGACCAGTCCCAGCTTTCCCGAACACACCGCCGAACCCGCGGTGATGATTCGGGAGCGAAAACCACCTAAAGGCTCCGAATGGGGCGGGACTCATCGGCTTGAGGGGACCCTGATAGCGCGCGGCCCGGCCTTTAGAAAAAATGTCGAAATCAGGGGAGCGCGTCTGTTAGACATGGCGCCGACGATTCTTCACCTGCTGGGTCAACCGGTGCCTGGCGATATGGATGGCCGCGTCCTGGAGGAACTGTTTGAACCGTCCTTCCTGGCCCAGAATTCGGTGCGGCGAAGCTGCGGCGATGATTCCGGCTCGCAACAAGGGGCGGAATATTCCGCGGAAGAGTCCGCGATCGTCGAGCAACGACTGAAGGATCTCGGCTACATCGAGTAATTGCTTCAACGGCCAGAGCCAGATCGCAGCAGGGGTTGCCCGATAGACAACGCCTGCGCTTCGGGATTGACATCTCGGC
>QHOM01000172.1 GCA_003218785.1 Verrucomicrobiota bacterium | reverse complement strand
AAAGCCGCAGTCGTGGCCCGGGCGACCGGAAGCTTGCGAATTCGGATGAGCCTTTTCTAATCTGGCAACACGCCAGGTGACACGATTGGACGGCTGGTAGCAGCTTACGAGCGCCTATGCGTAGCCGTCACAGCATTGCCAGCGGCTGTTTGGATTTGGGCGACGGAAAGGCGCGATCAATCTCGGTTAAGTCTCCTTTTGTCAATTCGAGGTCGGTTGATTGAGCGTTCTCGCGGACATGCGCTTTGTTACTTGCTTTTGGAATAGCGATCACGCCGGGCTGACGTAGGACCCAGGCAAGTGCGATCTGCGTCGGCGTCGCATTATGGCGCTTCGCAATTTTCTTGAGCGTCGCGTTGTTAAGCAAACCTCTGCCGTGACCCACCGGAGAATAAGCCATGATCGGGATCTTGTTTCGTTGACTCCATGGCAAAAGGTCGAATTCGGTCTCGCGGTTTTCGAGATTGTAGAGGACCTGATTCGTGGCGCAGGAGGAATCGTCTTCGGTGGCAAGCAATTCCTCCATATCTTCGACATCGAAATTTGAAACGCCCCAGCGCCGAATCTTTCCCTCGGAACGGAGTTTCTCGAAAGCTTCCACCGTTTCCACAAGTGGAACGTCGCCACGCCAGTGCAACAGGTAAAGATCGATGGCATCGATGCGAAGACGTTTGAGACTGCGCTCGCATGCTTTTGGCAATTCCGTGCGTGATGCGTTGTGCGGATAAACTTTGCTGACGACGAACACGCGATCGCGTTGACCAGCAATTGCGTCGGCCACGACTTTTTCCGCGCCGCCTTCGCCGTACATTTCCGCGGTATCGATCAACGTCATCCCGAGATCGATTCCCAAACGCAACGCTGCAACCTCGTCCGCGTGCGCCTCTTTCTTTTCACCCATTCGCCAAGTACCTTGACCCAGCGCAGGAACACGTTTGCCATCGGGTAATTGGACTGTTTTCATCTGAGGAAGGACTCAGGATTCCTACCGTTGCTCACACCAGTGTGTGGAAGATCGCGAAGCTGATGACAATGGTTTGGACGAGAAAGAAAATGGCGTAAAACTGATGATATCGCTCGTTTCGTGTGATCGCAGCGGTCACGAGGCCGGCCGAGTAGAGGATGCTGCTGATGAAGTATTGCGGCCCTAAACCAAGAAAATGCGGGAGGCCTTTGAGCAGGGAGTCAACAATATCGATGGGCGTAAATAGAGCGAAGAGGATGAAAAAGGCGCGATGATTTGCGTAATAATGCGTCTTGTACTTCACAGTAAGATCGACATCGCCTTCCCGCGGAAAAAGTAGCACCGATGCTAGGTACAAAATCGTTGGCGAGACGAGGACAAAGACGAACAGAAAAAACGTCCACGGCTGCTGATTGCGCCAACGGTAGAAGATCCACCAAGCGACCACAAGGTAGAGAAAGAGGTTAACGATCCAGAGGACGTGCACCCAATAAATCTGCCGATGCGAACTTGCCTGCAGCATTTCACCGACGCCGGCTAGCACCCGCGTCATCCCCAACGCCAGTACGATTGAGATAAGAACGGACAGATACTCGAATGGACTCATCGGTTAGGGTGTAACATGTTCGCCACGGCGAATCCGTCCAATGGCGGATTTGATGTGAGAGGTTTGATGTTTGATGTAAGCATGAACCCACGAGCAAACTCAAAATGAAATCTCAATACGATGTCGTTATTTTAGGTGCGGGGCATAATGGGCTGGTCGCGGCGAGTTATCTGGCTCGCGCGGGACTGAGCGTTTTGATCTTGGAGAAGAATGATTACATCGGCGGGGCGACGACTTCGCAGAAGGTATTCCCCGATTATGACGCACGGCTGTCGCGCTATTCGTATCTCGTCAGTCTGTTCCCCGAGAAGATCATCCGCGATCTCGGCCTGAATCTCGAGCTGCGCAAACGCGCGACCGCCTCGTTCACGCCGTATGTGAAGGATGGTCGCCACGACGGTTTGCTCTTTAGCAATGTTTCCGAAGAGATGGGTCGCCGCTCGATGTTCGACCTGACCGGGAATTACGCCGAGTACGAACAGATGAAGAAGTTTTACAATCTCTCGCGTGTATTCGCCGAACAGGTCTGGGACACGATGCTGGAGCCGCTCGTTGCTAAAGAGGAGCTACGGCGCCGGTTTGATATTGATGATGTTTCGCGTGAAGCGTGGCGCAGACTGGCGGAAGAACCGCTCGGACGCGCGATCGAGCGTTATTTGCAAAACGACTTGGTACGCGGCCTCGTGTTCACCGACGCGAAGATCGGCGTCTTCACGTACCCGCACGATTCGTCGCTCCTGCAGAACCGCTGTTTTCTTTATCACCTGATCGGCAATAAGACGGGCGAATGGAAGGTGCCGGTCGGCGGAATGGGGGCGGTGGCGCGCGAACTGGAACAGGCGGCACACAAAGCTGCCGCCGAATCCCTGGTGAATGTCGATCTTCGCGCGCTGGATGTAAAAGGGGAGAAGCGCTGTGTGGAGTTTGAGGTTGAGGGGAAACAGCAAACGGTCGAAGCGCAATATCTTCTGGTAAACTTTGGGCGGAACGTGCTGGCGAAGTTTGTCGGGAAACTATATCAGCCCGACGCCGTTGACGAAGGGTCCGTGTTTAAGATCAACATGCTCCTGCGCCGGCTGCCGAAATTAAAAGCGGCGCGGTACGCGGCGGCCGAAGCGTTCTGCGGGACGTTTCATAGCGACGAAGGCTACGAGCAAATGAATATCAGCTACCGGCAGGCGTCGGAGGGGCGGCTCCCCGACAAAACGCCGTGCGAAGTTTATTGCCACACACTTACCGACGACAGCATTCTCGCGCCGGACCTGCGAGAAAAAGGTTTCCACACAATGACGTTGTTCGGGTTGGATGCGCCGTGGAGTTTGTTTGCGCGCGACAACAGGACCATGCGGAAACTCGCGGAGAAGAAATTCATCGAGAGTATGAATCAGTGGTTGGAAGAGCCGCTCGAAAATTGCCTGGCCGTCGCGCGGGATGGCAGTCTGTGCATCGAAAGCAAAAGCCCGGTCGATATCGAGGATGCGCTCGGGATGTACCACGGCAACATCTTTCAAGACGCGCCGACGTTCCCTTTCGCCGAGACGAAAGCGCAGATTGGTAAATGGGGCGTCGAAACGGAATACAGGAATGTATTTCTTTGTGGCTCGAGTGCGCAGCGCGGCGGCGCGGTTAGCGGCATTCCCGGGCACAATGCAGCGATGAAGGTGCTGGAAGGGTTGAAACCCAGTTGAGGGGGTTGGCCGATGTCAAGAATTAGAAGCAAACGTCAAACGCGAAACGTCCAATGTCGAAATCAGAGAGGCGCGTAACTAAATCAAACATCAAACCTCGAACATTCCGGAAGCTAATCCGGCTGATGTCGCGTCGATCGACGCGATTATCGCGGCTGCTTATGATTCAATCTCTGGACCGGCGGGCCAGAAGCGCGATTGGGAGCGGGAGCGGTCGTTATATTATCCAGACGCGCGTTTAATCCCGACCGCAAAGCCCAGCGCGAATGACGAGTTCGCGCCGGAACTGCTGGACGTAGATGGCTTCATTGCGCGCGTGGAATCGTATTTTGCGGAGCACGGATTTTACGAAAAGGAGATTGCGCGGCGCACAGAACAATTCGGGCGTATCGCGCATGTCTGGAGCATCTACGAGTCGCGCCATAACCCGGGCGATCCCGAACCGTTTATGCGTGGGATTAACAGCATACAGCTGTTCTGCGACGGCAGTCGCTGGTGGATCGTGAGCATTTATTGGTAACAGGAAAGCCCCGAGTATCCGATTCCGGAAAAATATCTGAGCGAAAATTAACCCGCAAAGGCAGCGTGAACCTTTTGTTCCCAAGCAACCGTCTCCGGGCGAAAAACGCGCGCCGATTGTTAAGGCGGTGTATTTTTTTGCGTCCGCCTTCGCGTCGGCGCAGAAGTCACTGCCGGCGATTGGAAAACGGATGCTCCGGTGGGCGAGCCCGCAGTGGACCGATGCACTTTCGTCGATGGCAGCGGAGCCGGAGACGGATGGGCGTCGCGGTAACATTTGGTACCCAGGCCGAGCGTGAATGCCGCGAGAACAAAAACAACCACTCGCTTTTCCGCAGGAGTGAGGAGGAATTTCTGTCGCGCTTGATCGAATTTGAAACGCCAGCGCCTTTTCAATTGTCAGCTTGTTCCTTTTGCCGCGGGCGAACACGCAATGACTGATAGGTCCCTTTGATATTCACGTCGTAATATCGTGCTTTCGATTGGGCCGACATCAAGTCTCGATACACCGAAGCTGGCACGTCGAGATAACGATAAATGGCGCCATTTACGAATTCGATTTCGAGGATACGGCGGTGTTTGCTATAGCCGACCTTAGCAATAGCAGTGGGATGAACGGGTTCACGCGGAATATGGGAAACGATTCGCTGGGAATCGCCTGTTTTGGCCGGATCGGCGCCTAAAGCGGTGAGGAGTCCGGCTGCCATCGCAGCGATGACGGCGAGCCGAATCCGTAGCATGATCAGTGCGGTTATAGATGTCTGGCCACTTGCCGTCGAGCGAACTTCTATTCGTTCCTTGCTACTTGATG
>QHOM01000171.1 GCA_003218785.1 Verrucomicrobiota bacterium | reverse complement strand
TTTACGATAATCTGTTGCACATCGTAGACGGCGATGGGATCGACGCCGCTGAATGGTTCGTCGAGCATCAACAACTTCGGTCGCGTCACCAGCGAACGCGCGATGGTTAAGCACCGTTTCTCACCACCGCTAAGGGTAAGCGCGATGTATTTCGCGATCCGCTCAATGCCGAACTGGTGCAGCAGTTGATCGCAACGATTCCGCCGCTCGGTTTTGCTCAGCGGAAGCGTTTCCAAAATTGCCATGATGTTTTGCTCCACGGTCATCTTCCGAAAGATCGATTCCTCCTGCGGTAAATAACCCATGCCGAGCCGCGCGCGTTTGTACATGGGATAGTTGGTGACATCAGTCTCAGAAAAAATCACACGCCCGCTGTTTGGCCTGACGAGGCCGACAATCATGTAAAAGCTGGTCGTCTTGCCTGCGCCGTTCGGGCCCAGCAGTCCCACGATCTCGCTGGCGCCAACATGCATGTTGATCCCGTCCACCACCGCCCGGCCACCGTAAATCTTCACGAGTTGGTCGGTGGTCAGGACGGTCTCCCTCTTTGCCGCAGGCGACACGGCGAGTTTCGGGGCGGAGACAGGCGCAGTTTGGCTGATCATGGTTTCGGCAAAGGCGGGGCCGGCGAGACCTGCGCAGGAGAGGTCTGGGAAGGGCTCGCTCCGCCCTTCTTTTCCTCCTTTGGCTGCTGAGTAATCTCCGTGCGGCTCGGGCCGTGCGTCGTCAATTGGCTGTTCTGGTTAATGACCATGACTGTATCAGGGCTGGTCGCCACGTGCATGTTCGGCCCCTCTTGCACGCGCGGCGTTCCCCTCAATTCAACATCTCCAGTTGCAGCTATATATGTGGCTTTATCAGCTCGGCCGATTGCACGCGTTGGTGGTCCGCCATTCGGATCTGGCCGGTCACGCAGCAGTCCCACGTTCCCTTCGGCGATGGCTTTCTCCAGGCTTTGGTTTTGTCCCTTTGTAATGAACACTGTCAATTTGTCAGATTGAAGATTGAAACGTGGATCCGTTACCTTTACCCGGCCGCTAAAGATGCCCATGTTTTTGGTTGAATCAAAAAACGCCTCATCCGAATAGATTTCCGTCGTGGTCGGCTCATTGGACTGGAGCGTGTTGCTTGCGCCAAACAATTTGTTCGTAGAGGAGTCTCCTTTTGCCTCTGCTTTCTCCGCTTTCTTCGCTTTCTTGGCGGGTGCAACGGAGCTCGCTGGCGCAGCGGCAATCTGTCCCTGCAAGCGCGGCCCCGCCGCGCAGGCAATAAGCAGGAGCAGCGCCACCAATTTTTTCATTCGTTCGTGTTGGGTTTCGCCGTCAGATGCGATTTGTCAGTGATCACCATTTTAACATTGCCGATGAGTCGCCCGGTCTTCGTATTCGTGTCGAACTGTACTGAATCACCCTCAATGTTGAAATCTGCGCGCTGGATCGTCGTGCGCTCCTGCGACTTTAGGATGCGAGTTTTCAAGTCAAGCACCGACGTGTGCATGTTGATTTGCAGGTCAGGCTGACTTTCCGGGGTGTAAGTGGTAATTTTGAGGTGTTGAAAGCCTACGTGTTCCTGGTCAATCCGGTGTGCCGTCCCCGCTTCAAATCTTCCCCGAAGATGGCCTTCGGCATCGAAATCCGGCAACACAAGGCCTTTGGCTTCGTGGCCGATGGGTAACGGAATATTGGTCAAGCTCTGCTCGCCCGGAGAAACACCCGGCGTCACTGCGGCGCGAGCTTGTTTCTTTTTGTTGCCTTTTGACTGGGCAAACAAATGATTTGACGGCACCGCAATCGACAACAGAAACGGCACCAGCCAAACGAAGCACAGGTAGGGGCGGTTCATCGAACCGCCTCGTCTTTCTCCATTGCCACGCCCAGCGTCCGGACGATTGAGGTCAATCGCCCCTACCTCATCGGAGCGGCCGCTATGAAACAGCAGCATGAATAGCCTTTAACATGCGCAAATGCTTCGGCAAATCCCTTAGCGGAATCTGGTTCGGCCCATCCGACAAAGCGCGCGCCGGATTTGGGTGGACCTCCATAAAGATGCCATCGCATCCCACGCTCATCGCCGCCCGCGCCAGCGCCGGCGCGAGAATGCTATCACCCGAAGTGGAGTCCCCTGCGCCCCCAGGCCGCTGAACAGAATGGGTCGCATCAAAGACTACCCGGTATCCTGCCTCACGAATCCAATAAAGCGATCGCATGTCGGCCACGAGATTGTTATAGCCGAACGTGGTGCCGCGTTCCGTGAAACAGAATTTTGGGTTACCAAAGCCGATTAGCTTGTCGGCAATATTTCGAACATCCCATGGCGCGAGAAACTGGCCTTTTTTAACATTAATCGCGCGACCCGTTTCCGCGGCGGCGCGCAGTAAATCAGTTTGCCGGCAGAGAAACGCTGGGATTTGCAACATGTCGATCTTTTCGCCGGCAATGTCGGCTTCCACTGGCAAATGAACATCCGTTGTGACCGGAATCTTCAACTCGCGGCCGATGGTCGAAAGAATCTCGCAGCCTTCGCGTGCGCTGAGTCCGCGGAAGGAACGCAGCGAAGTCCGGTTCGCCTTGTCATATGAGGCTTTGAAAATGAAATCGACGTCTTCGGCCCGGCAGATTTCGGCGATTTTCTTTGCCATGCGCCACACGAACTTTTCCGACTCGATTACGCATGGGCCGAGAATGAACGCCGGGCGTTTCCCGCCGATCGTGACCTTGCCGACGCGCAATGGCTTTGTTTTCACAATGAAAGATTGTAACGGCGGTCTGTGACTGTCGCATTATTTTTGCGACAACTCTTTCTTGCTCACAAGGTCGACGATCGCAAAAGGCGCATACAACCCCAGGAAAAAGAGTAACGCGACCCCGTGCATTTCCAGAAGGTAGAGTGGGCGTGAATCGGAGAGAAAATTTAAAATGGAAAACGCTTCCGGTTTATGGAGCAGAAATCCGTAGTTAAAACCCGTTAGCTGGTCGGCAATGAGGGTGACCACAAAATAAAACTCCGACCACAAAAACACGCGCACGATCGACATGGGATATGGCCGATATCGGCGGATCAACATTAGGAAGACTACGCCGATAATAATACCGGAATGCGAAGTAAAAAAGCTGATGAACCGCAAATCTGGAAAACCAAAACGCAAATTGGGCGTGAGCACCGCCTGGAGCGTGCCGCCAATCCCCCAGAAATATGCCACTTCGAACCAGCGCTGATTTCCGGTCCACATTGCAATGATTACCACAACCATGCCCCAGTCACACAGTTGCAAAGGCAGCATTTGCCGCCACGTCACCATGCCGTAGCTGCGAACGAAAATTAGGTAGGCGATATAGTTGAAGATTAGTACGGTTGAGAGAACAGCGATAATGGCGCGTTCGACGCGCGACGATTTTGTGTAGCGCACGATGGCAGCAAGCACAAAGGGCAAGACGATTGTAAGAAAAATGACCGTGAGATGCGGCAAGCCATATGGTTGAAACGGGTGCTCCATTGCAGTGTCGACAACGGTAGGGACATCGCGCTGCGACATCCATGGATGGCCCGAGAGCGCCGTCGCTACCTAATTACCCAAAGATTACAGGGAATAACATCGGTGATCCAGGCGATATTACTCGGCAGTTGCTGGATCGCATCGCGGTTCTTTGACATCGACACCACCAGCAAGTCTGCTTTTACCGATTGAACAAAATCTGAAGCAGCTAAGCCAGTATTGCCGCGGATACAGCGCGCCTCGATTGGAACCCCGGTCGCGCCAGCTGACAAAACGAATTTCTCCAGCGCGTCTTCTTCCTCGTCCGTCGTTTTAGGTTTTTCACCCTCCCCGGCATCCGCACGAATCGACGCGCGCGCCTGGTCAAACGCCGTGATAATTCGAATGACATAAAGCCGCTCACAGGATTCCGCTGAGGCGAGTGGCAATGTTGTTTTCAATGCGCGCAGTCCGTGCGTGGAATAATCTGCAACAAAAACGATTCGGCGCAGCGGTTTTGGCTTCACTTCCGGCTTGGTAAAGAGCATCACCGAACCGCTGGCTTCTCGCACAAGGCGGCGCGCGACATTGCCAAGAAATGGATGCAGTACTACCTCCTTTTCGAGCGCGCCGGCGACGACCATATCGATCTTCTGCTCGGCGAGTACGCGGAGAATAACTTCGGCTGGGTCGCCTTTTTCGTAATGAATCGGTGAATCAAACGGAAGCTGTAGCTGCGCAAGCGCATCTCTAAACTTCTTGGCCGTTTCCTCATTGCGTTCGCCTACATAAATCAGATGAAACTCAGATGAAAACCTGTCCCGAATTCGCTTCGCTTCGGCAATTACCTGTTTAAACCGCGGAGAAAACGTGCTCGCCACAGCAATCGTGCGATAACGCGATGGATTGATCATGAGAGGCGCAGACCAATCTCCGGCTTCCACGCCATTCGGCAACCGCAGAAAAGTTTGATGTTTGACGTTTGATGTTTGATTTTCCGGTTGCAATCCCGCTTATGAGACGCGCAATCTATCCAGGCAGTTTTGATCCGGTGACCAACGGTCACCTCGATGTTATTGAGCGTGCGCGAAAACTGTTCGATGAGGTCATTGTGGCGGTGGCGCATAATGACGAGAAACAACCGCTTTTCTCGATGAAGGAACGTCTCGATCTACTTCGAGAAACCGCCGGCAAGATCGACAGTGTCCGCATCGCCGAGCTCAAGGGATTGCTTGTCGAATTCGCCAAGACGGAAAAGGCCGGCGCGGTCATCCGCGGTTTGCGCGCCGTTTCCGATTTCGAATTTGAATTTCAAATGGCGTTGATGAATCGAAAACTCGAAACTGGCGTGGAAACGATTTTCCTGATGCCGAAGGAGGAGTACACTTACCTCAGTTCCCGAATCGTGAAAGAAATCGCGAGCCTCGGTGGGGATGTCTCCGGTTTTGTTCCGGCTTGCGTAGCCAAGGCGCTCAACAGGAAATTTAATCGATGAAGGTTCATCTGAAGCAAATCCCAACCGAAGGTCTGCACCTCGAAGGGGACGAAGAATGCCCGATTCCCGAGCTGGAAACGGATGGAATTCGTTGTGTCGGACCGCTACATTACAATGTCGATCTCGGTGTTGCAGGTGGCGCGCTGTGGGCGAGCGGATTGCTGTCGCAGCCAGTGGAGCTGCGTTGCGTATCGTGTCTGCGAGGATCTTTTGCTAAATCTGCCGGCGCACCCGCATTGCGATCGCGATGCTGGCCGAATTTGCAAGCCGAAACAAATCGAAACTGCCGAGCAAGAAATGAAGCGCGAATCGGATTGGAGTGCGCTGGATAAACTGAAGTTGAAAGGTTAAACGCTTAAAAGGTTACGAGGATTACAGACGTTAAAACGGGAGAAGATCTCCCTTTATGACCTTGTAACTGTTCTAACAAATCACTTCTCGTGAGCGTTTGTATTTTCCCGATGATGTGCTTCCGTGAAGGCCGGTCAATGGGGGTCCCGAAACGCAAAACATCGAAAATGCGGTTGCGCACACGCAGAGCGGCGAACCGCTGGCATGCCCCGCACCTAAACAAATGCTCGCAATGTGGCAGCACTGTTGCCTCTCACATTGCGTGCCCATCGTGCGGTTACTACCGCGGGCGACAGGTGTTGACGCTCGAAGGCAAGTAAATCGTATCGGCGACCTGTGTTAGCCGGTGATCATAAGACCCAAGCGCTCTTCGCGGCGTACGCCTCTACATTTTTCGCTTTGCAATCAGCCGCTCTAGTTTGCAAAATTTCGCACCGATGAAGATCGCCTTGGATGCGATGGGTGGTGACTTTGGCCCGCCTAACCTCGTCGCTGGCGCCGTCATGGCGCTGCGTGAGTACCGGCACATCAATAAACTTTTTCTCGTCGGCGACTCGGCACAGATCGAAGCAGAACTCAAGAAGCACGGCTGCAACGATGACCGGATCGAGATCACCCACGCGACGCAGGTGGTGGATATGAGCGACCGCGCATGGTCGGCGGTCAGGCGAAAGAAGGATTCATCAGTAAGCCGCGCAGTCGATCTCGTGAAGCGCGGCCAGGCAGATGCAATCGTGACTGCGGGTCACACCGGCGCGGCCGTCGCAGCGAGCACGATTAAGCTTCGCACGTTGCCAGGAATCGATCGCCCCGGTATCGCAGCGGTGCTTCCGACCGAAACGAATGTCTTCGTTTTAATCGACGCAGGCGCTAACATCGATGCGCGCCCAGAACACCTTCTTCAATACGCGTTCATGGGCTCGGTCTACTCACGTCATGTTCTTCATTACAAGAATCCAACCGTTGGTTTGGTCTCACTCGGCGACGAGGATGTTAAGGGCACCGAGTTGACCAAGGAAGTGTTTAAGATGTTGAAACCAAGTTCGCTTAACTTCGTTGGCAACATAGAAGGCCGTCATCTCTTTGAAGATCCGGTTGAAGTTGTCGTCTGCGACGGGTTCGTCGGCAACGTGATCTTGAAAACGTGTGAATCGATCGCCGTGGCGATGTTTCAATGGCTCAAGCACGAGCTCATGCGTACGACGATGCGAAAAGCCGGCGGATTCCTCGCGAGGAATGCCATTGGAACCATTAAGGACAAGACGAATTACGAAGAGTACGGCGGCAGTCCGCTTCTCGGCGTGAATGGCATCTGCATTATTGCGCATGGCGCAAGCACTCCGTTGGCTACCAAAAATGCATTGCGGGTGGCGGCAGAGTCGATTGAACAGCAGGTGAACCCGCATATCATCGAGGAGATTCGCCGTTACAATGAAACGACAGCCTCGCTCGAGCCCGCGCTCCGCTAAACCGCTGCGCACAGTCTCAATCATCGGAACGGGCAGTTATGTACCGGAAAAAGTTCTGACCAACGCAGATCTCTTGCGCATGGTCGACACCAGCGACGATTGGATCACTACTCGCACAGGCATTAGGGAACGCCGCATTGCCGCGAAAGATGAGACCACCAGCGACATGGCCGCCAAAGCAGCGCTGAGAGCGATCGAACAAGCAAAGATTTCGGCGAAAGAAATTAATCTCATTCTAGTCGCAACGGCCACTCCCGATATGCTCTTTCCCGCAACGGCCTGTTTCGTTCAAAAGAAAATCGGTGCGACCAATGCCGCTTGCCTCGACATTTCCGCAGCCTGTGCAGGCTTTCTCTTTGGCCTGGAGATCGCACAGCAATTCATTACCTCACACACGCACGACACCGTTCTGGTAATCGGTGCGGAGAAATTGACATCGATTACTAACTGGACCGATCGCAATACTTGCGTGCTTTTCGGTGACGGTGCTGGCGCCGCAGTTTTGCGCCACCGCGGCAGCGCTCACGGCGTAATTAGCACTCACATTGGCACCGACGGTCATTATACCAACATCTTATTTATGCCGGGCGGCGGTTCGCGTTGCCCGATCACGCGTGAAAACGTCGATCTCAATTTGAACACCATCCACATGACCGGCAAAGAAGTGTACAAGCAAGCGGTAACCGCCATGATTCGGGCATCGAAGAAAGCACTCGAACAAGCTGGCTTGTCCATCCACGACATTGCGTGCGTCATTCCGCATCAAGCCAACTTGCGCATCATCGAAGCGATTGCCGATCGCCTCGGCATTCCGCTCGAAAAATTCTACGTAAACCTGGATCGTTATGGAAACACATCCGCTGCCGCCGTGGCCATCGCGCTCGACGAAGCCAATCGCAGCGGGCGGATCAAGCCGGGCGATTACATTCTGATGGTCGTGTTCGGTGCCGGTCTCACCTGGGCAAGCACAGTGCTCGAATGGTAGCAAAG
>QHOM01000170.1 GCA_003218785.1 Verrucomicrobiota bacterium | reverse complement strand
GTATCCATGGAAGAAGAATATTGTGACGACCGTCTTTTGGATCGGCGAGCAACCGAGCGGAAATAATCCCGTTCCGAACCGCACGAGCTCCTGGGACAAAAATTGGACGAGAAACTACGGTGGCTTTGACGACCCCAACCCCAGCCACCGGAGTAATTACATTCCCGTAAAATTCACGCCTCGGCAGAATCCATTTTACTGCGCGCTTCCTTACAGCGACAAGGCAAACACAGGGCACCGGCCGGAAGCCCCTCGCGTTGTTCCGTGGTTTAAGGAAGCATACCAGGGCCCGGCCATTTCCACCTGCAAAGATCGATGGGTGGCCATCCGTAAAGGGAATCGGACGGTTTATGCCCAATGGGAAGACGCTGGACCTTTCCGCACCGATCACTGGCAATACGTGTTTGGCAATGAACGGCCAAAACCGAATCTTAACAAAGGCGCCGGTCTCGATGTTTCGCCCGCCGTGCGGGACTACCTCGGAGTGAGAGAAATGGATGTGACCGACTGGCGGTTTGTGGACTTTAGTGAGGTGCCGCACGGACCGTGGTCAACTGTGGGAGAAAACAACACGTTTGTGATTAACGATCGGAAAAAAGGTGCGGCATTGGCTGAAGCCACAAAGCGCAACCACGCTGGTGCGATTGTGCGCTAGGAGCCTGGTCGCTGGTCGGAAATTTCTGTAGAGGCAGCCGTGTCTGCAGAATCACGCGCTCGCAGGCGACACGCCTGCCACTACAATTCTCCGTAACTCGCGCCGATCCACGCGATCTTTCGATCGGGAGCGATTGGAAACGTGAATGGAAAATCGCTGCGGAGTTCATTCTAGTTTTTGCGCGATCTGTATCGCGGTCGATCTCATTCCGACCGCGCACAGCGCGGCCGCCGAACATGGCAGCCTCCTCTTCAGAAAAGAAGGAAACGGCACCATCTGGCGTGTGAGCTACAGTAAATAATCTAGCTCTGGAAGAGAAGTCATCGAGCCAAGCAAAAGAGGATTGCTGCTTGCTCTGTTGCGCATAATCTGCTCTAGCGCGGCATGAAGATTGGTTTTGCTCAAATTAACCCGACTGTGGGAGATTTGAGCGGCAATTTTGAGAAGATCATCAGCGCTTACGAGCGGCTTGCTGCGGCGGGCGCGGAATTGGTTTTGACTCCAGAGCTGGCAATCACCGGCTATCCGCCGCAGGACCTGGTCTTTAAATCGCGCTTTGTTCCGGAGAATCTGAAAGTCCTTGAGCAACTTCACGCTCGCGTGGGCAAAGTGCCTTTGCTCGTCGGTTTCGTCGATCGCAACAACGGGCGCGGCAAACCGTTTCATAATGCCGCCGCTTTACTGGAAGCAGGCAAACCGATTCGCAAAGCGCACAAGTCGCTCCTCCCCACGTATGATGTGTTTGACGAAGATCGCTATTTCGAACCGGCGGCCCACGTCGAACCATTCGATCTGTGCGGCAAAAAACTTGGTGTGACCATTTGTGAGGACATTTGGACGGAACATTATCTGCCGCGACCGCTTTATGACGTCGAACCAGTGCGCAGCCTGATTGAGCAGGGTGCGGAGATCATCGTCAATCTAAGCGCCTCGCCATTTCATCTGCATAAACCGGCGATCCGACGCGAAATGGTGGGAGCGCTCGCGCGGGCGTATCAGCGACCGATCTGCTATTGCAACGCAGTGGGCGGCAACGACCAACTGATCTTCGATGGTAATTCGATCGCTGTGAATGCTTCCGGCGAGTTAATCGCGCAACTAGCGAGCTTTCGGGAAGACGAGGCGGTCATCGAGACAGAAGCAAGCTCAGTGATCGAGTTTCGCCAAGGCAAAGCGCCGGAGGAACTTTTTTCAGCGCTGTCGCTGGGTCTGCGCGATTATTTGCGAAAGTGCAATTTCAAATCCGCCGTGCTCGGCTTAAGTGGCGGGGTTGATTCCGCAGTGGTCGCGGCGATCGCGGTGGACGCGCTTGGAGCGGAGAACGTAGTCGGAGTTTCCATGCCCAGCCCGTACTCGTCGCGCGGCAGCATCGACGATGCGCTCGCGCTCGCCCGCAATCTCGGCATCAAATTTCTCGAAATTCCGATCACCGACGCGTTCAGAGATTTCAAAGCGCAGTTCGCCGAAATTTTTAAGGGACAGCCGGAAAACGAGACCGAAGAAAACATGCAGCCGCGCTTGCGCGCGATGACGCTGATGGCGCTCTCAAACAAGTTCGGCCATCTGTTGCTGACTACCGGAAACAAGAGCGAACTTGCCGTCGGCTATTGCACCCTCTACGGGGACATGGCGGGCGGGCTGGCTGTGATCAGCGATGTGCCGAAGACCATGGTCTACGAGCTGGCGCGCTGGATCAATTCGGACTATGCGTCACGATCGGGCCGCAAGTCCGCTATTCGGACGGACTCGTCCCCTGGCGAGCGCGACCTTATCCCAACGTCGATCATCGAAAAGCCACCCAGCGCGGAGTTGAAGCCCAATCAAACCGATCAAGACACGCTGCCGCCCTACGATATTCTCGACGAGATACTGCGTCTGTATGTCGAAGAAAACTTGAGCGCGCGCGACATCATCGCACACGGATTTGGCGAGAACACAGTGCGCTGGGTGCAGCGCCGCGTCGATCTAAACGAATACAAGCGCGAACAAGCGGCACCCGGATTAAAGGTAACGAGCCGCGCCTTTGGTCTTGGCCGTCGGATGCCGATCGCGCAAAAATATGTCGATTAATTCCACAGCCGGTGGGGCGAGACTCCGTTGAGCCGACGACACGTCAGTGCCAGGGATGGATCCCGATACGGGTCTCGGTGAAAGTGTGAACGGCGTGGATTGAAAAAGTGCACCGTGCAGGAATCGAACCTGCAACCCAGTGATTAAGAGTCACTTGCTCTGCCAATTGAGCTAACGGTGCAAGGAGAATTTGAGATTGCCGATTGTCGATTTGCGATTTGAACTGAAACTCGCCATCAACGAACTTGCGGCAATTTTCCTCTGAAGCGAGTGGTTAGCAACGCGAAAGAATTACGCCTGTGTATGGCGCGCGTAATGCCTTTCCACGCCTTTCGGGAGCAAGCGTTTGCGGCCACGCTGCCGCCGGCGCGCCAGTATGGCACGGCCGCCTTTCGTCTTCATGCGCGCACGAAAACCGTGCTGGCGTTTGCGTGTTCGCTTCGATGGCTGGTAAGTCCGTTTCATAAAACCGGGAATTAACCACTAATGAACACGAATGCACACGAATAAGGGCAGACAAATCGTAAATCGTGAACCGATGTAACGATGGCACGATTCACGTTTGAGCACTTGAATGTTTCAACGCTTCGCGTCCAGTCGTGATTAAATGCTGGTCGTCATTCGGAGATTGCCAGCGCCTCCGTTTTTTGAAATAAGCAGTACAAACAATGAGCGAAAAGGAAAATGTCGTAATCGAGCCAGCAACCGAGGCCGACCTGGACGAATTGTCCGAAATGCTCGGCGAGTTGTTTGCCCAGGAAAGCGACTTTCGCCCGGACAAAGAGAAACAGCTTCGCGGTTTACGCTTGATTTTCGAACAACCCAGCCGCGGCCGCGTTTTTGTGCTACGACGCGACGGCGCCATTGTCGGCATGATCAATTTGCTTTTTACCATCAGCACGGCCGAAGGTGGTTTCGTCATTTTGCTTGAGGATCTGGTCATCCACAAAGAGCACCAAGGCCATGGCTATGGTTCAAAACTCCTGCAACACGCGATCGATTTCGCGAAGCAGAAGAATTTTCTCCGCGTCACGTTGTTAACCGACCGGCCGGAAAACGTCGCGCAGGAATTTTTCCGGCGACATGGTTTCGTTGAGTCATCCATGATTCCGATGCGATTGTGGATCACGCTCCAGAACAACCAGGTGGAATAGGAGTAACCGCGGATTACGCGGATAATGCAGATTCAACAGAGACCGCGATTTGTCCTGTAGATAATAGCCAAGCGTTTCAACGCTGGAATTTGATAAGGGCCAAGCGGCAATTGTGGTGGCAGCCGTGCCGGCTGCACACCCTGAGCGTGGTGCAGCGACACGCCTGCCTCTACAGTTTTTGCTTATCGATCCAGGCGCCCAATTGACCCGCGAGACGTGCCTTAAATTCCGACCGGAACTGAATTTCATCGACTGCCTTTGCGACTTCCGGCGCACTTGTCGCCGGCAAATTAGTCTTTGCATAAGTTTTTAGCTCGTTGGCGCGCGAATCTTCGGAGAAGAAGACGAACAAGCTGGGCGCGTACCTGTTCGCTCCGGCGGCATCGGCCTTGGCGAGCAGCGCCTTCATGTTGGCCTTCGCAAAATCCCACGCAATCTCTGGGTGATCGCTCTCCCGTGCGACTGTCGCGACAAGAAATACTGCACGGCTCGTTGGCAGCTCATCAGTGAGCGCAATTGGCAGCGCTTTATTCACCAGCTTGGGATCGGTCGCGCCAGCCAGCGCGTTGTAATAATTTTGCTTTTCCTCCACGCTCGTCGTCTTCAAACCAAGCTCGTGAAGCTGATTCCAAGTCTTTTCGTCGGCGTAACGCCCAACTATTGCAAGAACTGGCGGACGAAGATCGGGTGCAAGCGACTCCGGACTAGTGAGGTATTTTGCAAAACGTTCGCGACAGCCCGCGATAATTTTTTGATCGTTCAAATCTCCCAGTGCCGTGATTAAGCTCGCACGCAAGTTTCCTGCGGCAGGCGGTTCGACCGCCTTGGGATCCCAGCCCAGCGTCTCAAATGTCGGCCGCAAAAGCGATCTTGCGTAGCGCTGAAATTTTTCCCGTTCCGAACTGCCAACTAAAAGCCGGTTAATAAAATCCAGCATATTGATGAGCTGTTCACGCTCGGCGAGCTCGGTCGATGCAGGCAATTTTTCCACCAATTCGAAATAGAGTGACACCGGCGCGCGATTGGCCTGAACCAGCGCCCACGCATCGCTCAGGAGGTTGACGCGATCTTCAACGTCCAATTTCGACAGAGCCTGGAGCAATAAATTCCATGAGGGCTCGTCGTATTCGACGCGATAATTTCCAGCACCATTTACATTTAATTTGAGAGCTCGATCTGTGGGAATGTTTTGCAGATGGCCCGTTTTATTCGCCATCAGCAAAGTCGCAGGGGCTTCTCCAACGACCGCATACGTTAGCGGGATTTTCCATTTCAGCGGCGGAGCGTTCCTGAAATTGACGGTGAAACGCTCCTGCGTAAGCGAGACCTTGTTACCTTCTTCTCGCTTAACTTTCACGACCGGAAATCCTGGCTGTTCCGTCCAACCGGCTGCGATTTCCCCGACCGGTTTCTTCGACGCTTCCGAAAGCGCATTCCATAAGTCCGCGGTCGTAGAGTTCGAATATTTGTGCGTGGCGATGTACTGGCGA